>JALOMO010000085.1 GCA_025455395.1 Bacteroidales bacterium | reverse complement strand
CATACCATCAGTATGTCTGCCAGCCTTACTCCTGATGCAGCCAATACTGTCAGGAGCGCTGCAGAGGCGGCTGACACCGGGCTTGCCGTGATACCCATATGTGCTGCTGTGACGCTCATGCTGAGCGCTCTCTCGGGTCTTATGCGTGCCTTGATGGCCACCTCAGCTATGATAGGCAGGATAGAGTATGAGATATGAGCTGTTCCGGCAAAGAGTGTAAAGCAGTATGTCACAAGAGGTCCGAGTATCGTAATCTGTCCTGGATGGCTCCTGAGAATATTACCGGCCACCTTCACGAGGTAATCCATACCGCCTGCTGCCTGCAGGGCTGCTGCTGCTGTTACAACGCTCATTATAATGAGCATTACTTCAAGAGGAGGGTCGGAGGGTTGGACACCAAAGACAAACAGCAATATCAGTAATCCTATCATGCCCATCACTCCCAGGCCGATGCCCGACATCCGTGCACCTATGAAGATGCAGAGCAATAAGATAGCAAGCTGAATAAATATCATAGCCTGGATGTTAAGATGACTTTTCAGTGGATTCCGTCTGCCTGTCCTGCAGGCCACCTCCTATCCAGATTGTTGCCAGCTTATATCCAAGTGATAATACTATTGCCCCGGTGAACAGTCCGATAAAACCTGACATGATCATGCCTCCGACAGCTCCGAGAAATATTACAAGCATTGGCACGGGCGCCCCCTTTCCCATAAGCCATGGCTTCAGGACGTTATCACTCATTGAAACAAGAATAATGATAATTGACCATACGGTAGCCGGCAATGGCTCCCTGGCTGAATAGAGGTAAATAACAACCGGGATGGCCACTATTCCCACAGGTATCTGTACAATGGCAAACAGTAATGCCGCCAACGCCCACAATCCGGCAAAAGGAACCTTTGCAAGAATGAGAACCGCGCCAACTAATACAAATTGTATGAATGCCACTCCCAGAATCCCTTTTGCTACATTCCTGATTGTGACGATTACCATATCGAGCATCTCATCGCCTGTTTTTCCGAATATCCTGTGAGTAAATTTCAGGGCTGATTTTTCTGAGTTTTCTGCGCCTACAAGAAATATCCCTGAGATAATTACCGAAAGTACAAGCATTAATATGCTTGAGAGTACACTTTTTATTGTTGTAAGAAACTTTTCACCGAAAGAAAGAATCTGTTCCCGGTATGTTTGCACGGCAGCTTCAAAATTTGTTGACAATGCCAACCATGCTGCATGAATTGGTTTCCCTATCAGGGGCCATTCGGCAACCTTTTGTTCAGGAGGGGGAATTACCAGAGAGTGCTCGCGTATTGATGCTACCAGCTCTTTTGCATTTTCCACAATGGAAGAGATCAGGAACACTGAAGGTGTGATTATCAGGGCCAGTAATATCAGGGTAATCACTAAACTGGACAACCCTTTCTTACCACGGAAGAGCGTAAGCAGTCTCCTGTAAAGGGGGAAGAGAGTGATAGCCAGTATTATGCCCCAGAGTACAGGCACTACAAACGGAAGGATGATCATTGCACACCAGACTGCAATGAGAGCGATCAATGTCAGCTTTATTGCAAGGTCGATGCTTTTCTTCTCATTTGTAGCATCACTTTCATACATAGTTTTCATATTTCCTGTTTTAGTGTATTTGATATGCAACTTATTCTGCTTTTGTTTCAGTCTTCTGTACGCCAATTGGAATGGAGAAATAGAGGTACAGTGAAGAAAAATTCTGCGGTTTACCTGTATTCTCTATAAGTGGATCAACAAGTCCGTAATAATAGCGGATACCAATCTGAGAGCTTTTTGGGATTTTTTTGTATAGTTTAATACCGGCTCCGCACATGATCCCGGCGTCAATCCGTTTGTAATTATCCTGAACAGCGAGGGTATATCTTAAATCATCATCGTCAACCAGGGAGCTCTTAAATTCATCATAAGCCCTGGTTCTGAGCGCAAGCATAGGGCCTGCCTCGAGGTGAAACCTTTCTGCAAAGCGGTATTTTAAAAGAATCGGAACGCTGAAGTTATTTACCTTTCTGGTAACGTATCCGTCAGCAAACTGGGCATCCAGGTCCGGGTTGTCAAGTGAATAGGGATCGAGCCTGTCAGCTCCCTGGTTTGATTTGACTATTACACCGGTATGGAGCATCAGTTGATTCTTGATCCTGATGTCAAAGTAAAAACCCAGGTTAAACAGATTGAGTGATTCACTTGGCTCAAGGTTAGAGATGCGGGCGAAGTTCACACCACCGTCAAGACCGAATTCGATCTTATCAGAATTAAGGGCATCACCCAGGAGCAGCGAAATGAGAACCTGCGAATTGGCGGTGTATCCTGAGAATAAAATTGCGGCAATTATTATACTTTTCTTCATTGAGTCAAAAATTAAAGTCCGAAACGATATTGAAGCATCCCGATGAACTGTGTTCTGCTTCCGAGGAACCCTGCCTCAGCACGCAGCATAAAGTGTTTGTTAATCTGGTATTGTGACCCGACGACAAAGTTCCACATATCTTTCGGGCGTTTGTTAAGAGAATACTGGACAGTTGCGGTCTGATCATCATTGAGGGCACCATCAAGTCCGACGAGAAGATTACCGGCGGCATCAAGGGCTCTGTTAGCAGTCTCATACTTTGCCTGGTTCACCGGGTTTGCCTGTTCAATGGGACTGAGTCCTGCCCACCATTCATCAACTGCAATCTGTTTATCAGCAACATTTTCCATTCCCTCATCTACTTTAGCCTGCAGGCCATCAGTTGGTATGACCTCATTAAGGGGAAGTGAGCCGTTTGTTTCTGATTGGAGATGCAGCCTGAAGCCTCCAACCCATAAGGTAACATTGCTCTCTGGTTTTTTAAGTTTGAATGACTTGCCCATGCGTGGTCCGAAGACGAATGTCATAACGGGTTTATCAAGCGCACTGACACTCTGCCATGTGACATTCATGTCAAGGGCAATCCATCCTCCGGCTACGCCCATTGTCGGTGTCAGGCCGAACCCTACGCCGGTTGCCTCAAATTCAGCCTTTGATTTGAAGGCTGTGACCTCGCTCCATACATTGTCTGCATCAGGAAGCCATAATCCCGCAGTGATCTCTGTGGAGGTCCTTGCCTTAGTAAACAGACCGTAAACATTAAGAAAGGGGAGGAGCCAGACATCCGGTCTGATACTTACCCCGGATGCCCTGGCCGTGGCATCTTCAATCCTGACAATTTCCGAGATATCATACATGGGCCCATAATTGAAACCCACGAGAAGATCTTCAATCACCAGGGCAGACTCCTGCCAGAGGTAATTTATTCCCAGCCCTGCCGAGTAGGGCAGGTCATATCCGGCTGCAGTTGCCTTGTCCCCCCATATCGGCAACGAATAGGGATATTCCGTTGACTTCAGGCTGTCAACATATTCAGCATTCTTTTCGCCAACAACCTTATTTGTATAAACCTGGGCGCTGACATTTACAGAAGTCAGGATTATCAATACGATTAAAAAGACAAAGTTTCTCATTCTGACGGTTTTTTTGTTATGTCAAATTTACTGTAAATCCAAGGGGATGCAATACTAATCATTAAGTATTATCAGCACCGGCAAATGCATAAAAAATGGTCCCAATATTCAATTTATTCCTTTCTCTTTATGAAGTCAAATATAAATCCGCAATAAATTGATATGTCATTATACCTGATGGTTACCTCGTTGGTGGGGTAACCTGTGAGGGGAAGTATATTGTCGTTAAGATACTCAACCGGTCTTGTAAGGTTAACTATCTGGCGTTGCTGGTTTGCGCGGCCGTATGAGTACTGCATTCCAATGGTAATTGAACCCCTCTCGAAATTAAACCCAAGACCGGAATTAAGATGGTAAACGTCGAATATATAGTTTGTCTTCCTGTTATTTTCAAGGAATGAGCCATTTTCACGAGGGTAGAGGTAGTTGAAGTCAGTACGGAAGCCGCCGGAGAAGACCACCTTGTCATTGAACCTGTGCTTCAGTGCAATACCTGCATTGAGTACCGGTTTATGGGCTGAGGTGAAAGTGAGCCATTCAGCCGGTCCGACGGGGCTGTAGTTGTATCCATCTTCACCCGGTTCGTCTGTGGCCTCAATGTACTCATATGATGAGATACCGAAGAAATACTCGGCTGTAACCAGGAGCACGTCCCTCCCGGAAGGCGTATAGTAGTTGGCCCCCGCAGCAATGGAGAGAGGATCTTTGAAGTGTGCAGGGCACATTCTCTGCCTGCCGCTGTAATACTGGTCAGCTCCTTCAGGGTTGGCCGTAACCCTGTGAATATTTGAATATTCATACTGTTTGACAACGGTCCCGTTCCCGAAGAGCTTCACTGAAGGGAGATTCAGTGTTGCCCCGACTGTCCAGAGCTCCTGCTTGAATTGTATCCCTATTTTGGTAACCAGCCTTACATCAAACATGGTAAGTTTGATATGGTAACTTGCCTCGGAGAGATACTGGTCCTGAACCGGCTCCGCCGGCAGGGTGAAGGCACTGGCGCTGACCAGATTGTAATACTGATCATCTTTATATGATATCAACCCCGAAAAGCCTGCTGAGAGGGCTTCTGAGAATTTATAACCGAATCCTGCCCCCCCATGATATTCCTCGAATTTTGAACGCAGATAGAAATCAGCCACATACTCCTCATTCCCCGGATTGGAAAAAATAACATCCGAAGTCTGTGAAGTACCCTTGTTGATCTGCATATACTCACTGGTCTTGGTATAGAATGCCAGCTCAATGGTCATTTCAGGGATTTTGACAGGATTCAGGGTTAGTGTAATAATCCTTGGATAGACATCAAACTGTATCCGGTCGGCAGGCAGTTCATTCCCCAGTGCATTTTTAGCATTAAAAAAATAGAGAGAGAAGAGATTTGCAGAGAGTGAAAGGTTATTGGTAGTCATCTCCGGTATTGTAGCCGGATTGTAGTAAATGGCAGCTATACCTGCCTCTCCGGCAACCACTGCACCTGAGAGGAGGGCTGCCTCAGAGTTGAGGTTCTGGTCCCAATAGCGGCCACCCTGAGCCATCAATGGGCCGGAAAGAAAAAACATTACCGGCACCGCAAATAATGCATATTGCAGTCGTTTAAGCGCTGTCCCGGTCATTCTCTGAATCTCCGTTTCCGAAATAGATTTCAAGTTCTGAAGTGTTTTTCACAAGGTCTATCTTTTTAATCTCAACTTTTTCAATCTTAATCCCGGAACGTTCTGAAAGGTCACTCAACAATTCCTTCTTCCTTTCAGGATTCAATAGTGCTAAGTTATTATAAATCAGTGTTGCTGAACTGAGATCCCTTCTCCTGAAAAACAGCTCGAGAAAAAAGAGGGAAATGATAATTATTGAATTAATAAGAATAATCCCGCGGACCGGGTTGTAGAATGTGGCCATTGCATTTATCACGGCAACTCCAATGACAGTAAAGAAGTAAGTCATCTCCCTGATTGACAGGTTTCTTGACCTGAAGCGGAGTATGGCGAAAATGGCGAACAGACCAAGGGCAATTCCAAGCTGTACCTCCACCGTTTTCAGGAGGGTGCAGACCAGGAAGATCATGATACCCATCTGGAAGAAGGAGAATGCCCTTCTCTCTCTCCTCGAATACCTGAAATATATCAGTCTGATTATGATGATCAGGACAAAAAGCGTGACAGCAAAGCGCACAAGTACATTCCAGATCGGGTCTTGTGCAAATTCAAAAAATGATGACATGGCCTGAGATTTTTAAGTTGTTTAGTAATCCTTACATTCACTTCTGAGGTAATAGACGATTGAGTTTCTCTTGTCGAAACCGCTGTAAAACTGATCAAGGTATTGTATCATCGACTTCTTTTCCTTTTCAGTGAGGTAGGGGAACTCATTTATCACATCATAAAAGCCCTGTTTCTTTTCGGAAAACTCCTGCAGGACTTTCAGGAATTCATCTTCGCTCCTGCAAAGACCCAGGTAGAGACGTTCGCGTACGGTTTCAATTCCAAGGTCCTCATGCGGTATTGCATATGATGCATTGACAAGGCCTGAATAATCAAAATCATAGGGCACAATCTGACCCAGTTCGGCTGATCCGGGTTGACGACTGACAAGTATCTTGCAGTTATGCTGGTTAGGAACCGACCAGTCTGTGTTTCCTATCATATAATTGAAAATAGCCATCCTGTCCATCATTTCAGGGACGATATTCTTCTGACTAAGGGTGGTCAGCTCCACGGGCATGGAATTCATCCGTTCGGCCAGGAGATCAATGGGTTCAATAAAAAAGGCATATGAACTTATTGTCTTAGTCTGTTTGAAAGTATTTATGTAATTGATTTTAACAAGTCTTACCCTGAAACTGGAATCGGTTAGCACATTATACAGCTTATAGATCAGGTACTCCCTGAATAAAATATCCTCATTGCCGCTCTGGCAATGGGTGACGACCTTCATCTTCCCTATTTTATTAAGGTCCTGCTTTTCAAATTCTGTTTTTTTGAAGTTGAGGAGAAGGGGAGGGAAGCTGCAATACCCGTTGCGGAATTCACCGCGTGTCTTGAGTCTTACATCCTTGTTAATGGAGTCACCGGGGCTGATATGATAGGTAAGGATGGCATCAAGATATTCATCTTTAGGTTTCTTCCTTGTGTACTCTGTGACGTTGAACCTGAGTGAAAGCTCAAGAAGATCATCATTTGCAAACAATCCGAAGTCCGGAAGGGTATCCTGTACCGCATAAGACTCATTGATTTCCTCCTGCGCATTTACCTGCAGAAGGGCAATAATTAAAAGTGGCAGAAAAAGGACCAGTTTTTTCATCTTTGCCAGGTTATTTTGTTTGTGAAATGGTAAATTTGTTTGCAAGGTATAAATTAATTTAAAATGAAAGCATTAAGCAGTCTGGCTCTTACAGGGATTCTTCTCCTGCATGCGGTGAGCTTATCAGGTCAGGAGAGTACCAGACGCATCTCTGTATTCAGGGACAGTCTTGATAATGCCATTGACCTGGGAGACTGGCTGGTAAACAAGAAAGGGGTTCTGATAGTACCTTCCCTGATCACTGAACCGGCGGTTGGTTATGGTATAGCGGGAGGAGCCGTGTTCTTTCATTCATCATACTCTGAAAAAAGCGGGCCGCCAAGTATGTCAGGCGTGCTCGGTGGCGTAACACAGAACGGAACGTATGCAGCAGGACTATTTCATGTGGGGTACTGGAAACAGGACCGGATAAGATATATGGGGGCACTTGCCAGAACTTATATTAACCTGGGGTTCTATGGTTCAGGAAATACAGGTTCCCTGGGAGAGGAGCCTGTCAATCTGAATATGGATGCATGGATGCTGGTACAGCAACTCAAATTCAGAGTAGCGGAATCAGATTTTTTTATTGGAGGCAGATATTTGCTGTTCGATACTAAGAATACTTTCGATGCCCCGATTGATATACCGGATTTTACCGGAGAGGAGTTCAGCTCTACTCTCAGTGAGGCTACCATCAGGGTCGACCTTGACTCAAGGAATAATGTGTTTACTCCTACCAGAGGATTGTTCTTCAGCCTTGCAGGCACCTACAGTGATACATGGATGGGGGGCGATGCCCTGTACGGAAGGCTCGGACTTACTCTGATAGGGTACATCCCTGCCGGAAACAGGTTTTTTATAGGATTAAGGCACGAAGGCACCTATTCGCTGGGAGATGTACCGTTTTATGCTCGCCCGATAATAATGATGAGAGGCGCTCCACTGATGAAATACCAGAATAGGAACATAACCCTGATGGAGGCAGAGCTGAGCTACAATGTTTACAAACGCTGGTACATCAACGGCTTCACTGGTATCGGGAATGCCTACGAGAATCTTGAGGATTTTGAGCAGGGCAAGAGCGTGGCGACCCTTGGGACAGGCTTCCGCTACCTTATTGCCCGTAAGCTGGGCACTAACATGGGGATGGATTTTGCAGTCAGCAATGACGATTTTGCATTTTATATCGTCTTTGGAACAGCCTGGTTGAGATAATGACAGAACGATTCCGTCCATTCAAATAACAAAATCTTTGTTATATTTGGCTCAATTCGTATTACCTTTAAGGTATTTCATAAAAAATTCAGTCGAAATCCTAATGAGAATCATTCATATGAAAAAGACAATTCTTATTTGTTTGTGCTTCATGGCTGTACTGGCAATTCATTCCTGTAAAGGAAAACAGGAGGTGCAGGCCAAAGTGGAGCTGGAAGTTCCGGTCGTAAAGGTTATGCAGCAGAATGTGGAGCTTGAGTCAGAGTATGCGGGAGAGACCCTCGGAGATGCTGATGTAGAAATCAGGTCAAGAGTAGATGGCTGGGTGCAGGGGATACACTTCAAAGAAGGAACCATGGTATCGAGGGGTCAGCTTCTGTACAGCATTGATCCTCTCCCATATCAGAACATGGTAGACCAGGCTTCAGCTGCTTTGGCAGAAGCCCAGGCTTCGATGATAAAAGCCAAAAATGATCTTGACCGTATTGAACCCCTGGCAGCTATCGGAGCGGTGAGCCAGAGAGAGCTTGTGGCGGCGAGGGCGCAGTATGAAGCTGGCAGGGCTATGGTAGAATCCTCCGAAGCCTCGCTTCGCAATGCAAAAATAGAGCTCGGATATTGCAGGATTACGGCACCGGTTACCGGCATGATCGGGATATCATCGGTGAAAGTTGGTGATTACGTGGGGAAGGGGCCTCAATTCATGGTTAACACAGTATCGAGCATTGAAAATATCAGGGTACGATTTACAATAAGCGAGGTTGAATACATGCGTATAGCAAGACTCCTGAGATCTACCGGTGCCACCATGGGAGAGAAAGGTGATGTTGTCCGGATGATACTTTCTGACGGGAACGTTTACCCATTAAAGGGCAGAATGAATTTTGCCGACCGCCAGGTCGACCCTTCTACCGGGGCCATGACTCTTGAAGCACAGTTCAGGAACATGGACGATTTCCTTAGACCGGGCCAGTATGTAAAGCTGCGTCTTGTAACTGACTTCAGGAGAGATGCTGTCCTTATTCCTCAGAGGGCTGTAAATGAAATGCAGGGTTTATATCAGGTGTTTGCAGTTGGTGACAGCAATAAGATTTCACCAAGATTCATCAAGCTGGGCCCAGTCTATAACATGAGCTACATTGTTGACGGTGGTCTTAACCCGGGTGAAATAATTGTCATCGGAGGTTCACAGTTATTGCGTGCCGGCACTGTCATTAAACCAAGCGAAAGAGTATGGTCACCAGACAGTACAAATATTTCGTCTGTTCTAAAATAAGCAGCAAAACCGATTACTATGGGAGAATTTTTTGTACGACGGCCGATTGTAGCGATGGTGATCTCCATCGTAATAGTTATTATCGGACTACTGGCTCTCAGGAGTGTACCCATTAGCCAGTACCCCGAAATAACCCCACCGACGATCAAGATCAATACTAGCTTCATTGGCGCCAATGCGGTGAATGTGGAGCAGGGTGTGGCTTCTGTTATAGAACAGAAGGTTAACGGCGTTGAGGATATGATCTACATGAAGAGCACAAATGCCTCTGACGGCAATCTCAGCCTTGACGTTTCATTCAAAGTAGGCACTGACCTCGACAATGCAAACATGCTTACACAGAACAGGGTTAGCCAGGCTCAGCCTTTCATGCCTCCTTCAGTGAAGCAGTTTGGCATCACAACCAAGAAATCGCTTACCTTTCCGCTGCTGCTGATATCCCTTACATCAGAAAATCCAGTATTCGGGTCAGCATTCCTTTCCAATTATGCATCCATAAACCTGGTTGATGCCCTTGCACGTGTCAACGGTGTGGGAGAGGTGAAACTTTTCGGTTCAAGTGACTATGCAATGAGGGTGTGGCTTAAACCTGACATCATGTCTAAGCTTGATATCACCGTTGAGGATGTCACGAAAGCGTTGCAGGAGCAGAATGTAATCAGTCCGGGTGGTAAGTTCGGGGCTGAGCCGGCACCGGCAGGGACTGAATTCACATACGGGATCGTTTTGCAGGACAGGCTCATACAAGAGCAGGAATTCGGAAACATTATTGTAAAGACCAGGGAGACCGGGGCTTCTGTATACCTGAGCGATATTTCAAATATCGTTCTCGGCACGGAGAACTATAACTCTCTTTCGAGGATGAACGAAAATCAGGCTGCTACAATAGCTGTTTTCCAGACCCCCGGTACAAATGCCATTGAGGTAGCCGAACAGGTCAAGAATATCACGAAAGAACTTTCCGGGAAATTTCCAGAGGGTGTTGAGTACCATGTGTCACTGGATACAACACTGGCAGTAACAGAAGGCATTACTGAGATTGTGCATACCCTTTTCGAAGCAATTATATTAGTTATACTGGTAGTCTTCGTCTTCCTCCAGAACTGGCGAGCCACTCTTATCCCTCTTATCACCGTCCCTGTTTCACTTATAGGTACATTCATGGTTTTCCCATTGCTTGGATTTTCTGTTAATGTCCTTTCACTCCTTGGCCTGGTTCTGGCTATCGGGATTGTGGTGGATGATGCGATTGTGGTAGTGGAAGCAGTGATGCATCACATTGAGCACGGCAAGACACCCCGAGAGGCAACAATTCAGGCGATGAAAGAGGTGTCAGGACCAGTGGTGGCAATTGCACTGATTCTGGCTGCAGTCTTTGTACCCGTAGCAATGGTTCCGGGAATAACCGGTCGTCTTTACCAACAGTTTGCCATTACTATTGCAGTTTCAGTAGCCTTCTCAGCCTTTTCCGCTCTGTCACTGAGCCCTGCTCTGTCATCACTGCTGTTGAAGCCGACGAAACCGATGAGTGAGCGCAAAGGTCTGCTCGCAAAATTTTTCAACGGCTTCAACAGGCTGTTTGACAAAGTGACCGGTGGATATGTCGGTTTTGCAGGATTTCTCTCACGTAAGGTGTTAAGGGTAGTTATTATCCTTGTCGCAGTGGTAGCCCTGGCAGGTCTGCTGGGTATGAGACTTCCGGGAGGGTTCCTGCCGGATGAGGATCAGGGTTATTTTCTTATGAATGTCACCCTGCCTTCTTCATCATCACTGCAACGAACTGATGAGGTCTGCAGACAGGTTGAAGATATTCTGTCTGCCCGTGAAGACCTGGAATTCATTACAGTCATACCGGGGTTCAGTCAGCTTACTGCCGCTTTCCAGTCAAATGTTGCCACATTCTTTGTGATGGCGAAGGAATGGTCACATCGTGAGAAGACTGTTATAGAGATTCTTGATGAATTGAACAAGGAGCTTGCCATTAAAGTAACCGGAGCATCAGTAATTGCATTCGGGCCACCGCCGATACCAGGGCTTGGAAATGCTGCCGGGTTCAGCTTGTTCCTACAGGACCGTGCAGGAAATACTCCCGAGTACCTGCAGCAACAAACTATGGTCTTTCTGGAGGCTGCCCGCAAGAGGCCTGAGATAGGGCGCATCGGTACAACGTACAATGCCACCGCACCTCAGGTGAGCCTCGAGGTCGACAGGCAGAAGGCAATGAAACTCGGGGTTCCCCTTCAGTCAATCAACAATACGCTGGGGGCGTTTCTGGGTGGAGCGTATGTCAACGACTTCAACAGATTCGGCCGCCAGTATAAAGTATATATTCAGGCTGATGCTTCTTACAGGGTATCACCTGACGATCTGAACATGGTTTATGTCAGGAGCGCCAGTGGCAGCATGGTCCCAGTCTCCACCCTGGTGACAGCCTCCAAAGTAAGTGCCCCGGAATTCACGAACCGCTTCAACCTGTACCGTGCTGCAGAGATAAGTGGTATGCCGGCACAGGGCTACAGCTCATCCCAGGCACTGAAGGCGCTTGAGGAGACTGCAGCTGAAGTGCTGCCGCAGACGATGGGGTACGCCTGGTCAAATATGTCATACCAGGAGAAGGAGGCGGGTGGTTCGGCAGGGCCGATATTCATAATGGCTCTGCTTTTCGTCTTTCTTATCCTGGCAGCACAGTATGAGAGCTGGAAGCTTCCTTTCAGCGTGCTTCTCGGAACACCTTTCTCAGTGTTCGGGGCATTTCTCGGATTGTTCCTGGCAAGACTGTTTGACAACGGCTATCTGAACAACATTTTTGCACAGATCGGGCTTGTCATGCTTATCGGGCTGGTGGCCAAGAATGCTATCCTGATTGTTGAGTTCGCAAAGGCAGAACATGAAAAGGGAGTTGACCTCTTCGAGGCTTCCATGACTGCTGCTAAGCTCCGGTTCAGGCCTATTCTTATGACAGCCTTTGCGTTCATTCTCGGGGTGACACCGTTGCTCACTGCCTCAGGGGCAGGAGCAGAGGCCAGAAAGGTCATGGGTATGACCGTCTTCAGTGGTATGCTTATTGCCACAATACTGGGTGTACTTATTGTACCTGCACTATTCGTCTTTATTGAAAGGCTGGGGAAGAAAAAACCCACGGAAGTACCTGTAAAGAAATCGGAGGAAGCGTAATATGAAGAAGTTTATTCCACTATACATTGCATTTGTATTGCTGCTCACTTCATGCCTGGTGGGCAAACGGTACAACAGGCCCGAGATGCAGTCTCCTGACGCCTACATGTCTGCTGACAGTGCTGCTGCCGTGCCTGACACTGCCTCACCCTATATTGAGGCTGATTCCACGATAAACCTTCAGTGGTTTGATCTGTTCGGGGACACTGTTCTCAATGAGCTTATCATTATGGCGCTTGACTCGAACACCAACCTGAAAGTTGCAGCATTAAGAGTCCAGCAGTCACGGTCAGTATTCAAGAATTCAAAAGCGAACGTGCTGCCATCATTCGGTTACACCGGGCAGGCTCAGATGAATGAACCCGCTATTGAAGAGTTCAACATTCTTGGAACTGCTACCTGGGAGATAGACTTTTGGGGCAAATTACGTCATGCCAAGCGAGCTTCATATGCAGAAATGATTGCGAGCGAAGAGGGTCTCAAGACTGTGAAGACAACACTCGTAAGTGATGTTGCCAATCTCTATTTTATCATGCGTGACCTTGACAACCGCATTGAGGTGGCAAGACAGACCGTTGACAGTCGTACCATTTACTATCTGATGGTCAACGAGCGATGGCTGAAGGGAGAGTCTGCAGAACTTGATAAGTTGCAGGCTGAGCAGCAGGTCGCACTGGCCGAAGCCACACTGGCAAGCCTCAGGCGTGAGCTGAGTTATACAGAGAGGAGCCTGAACATTTTGCTTGGGCAGAATCCACAGCCCCTAGCACGTGGTCTGCAGAACGATGAGCAGGTGATACTTCCGGAGATACCGGCCGGACTGCCTTCAAAGCTTCTTGAACAGAGACCTGATGTAAAAGCTGCAGAGAATTACCTTATAGCTGAGACCGAAAGAATAGGTGTTGCACAGGCAATGAGGCTACCGAGCTTCAGTCTCACAGGATTTCTGGGTGTAGCAAGCACTGATATCGGCAACCTTCTTAGCGGCGATGCCTTTGCCGGCGGACTGACAGGCATGGTCATGGGACCGATCTTTGAATTCGGAAAGAACAAACGAAGGGTTGACATTCAGCGGGCTGAGGCCGAAATAGCTCTCAACAACTTTCTGAATACTTACCGAACTGCACTTGGCGATGTTGAGAATGCCCTCGTTTCAATTAAATCTTACAGTGATGAATATAAGGCACGACTCAGGCAGGTTGAGGCAGCAAGAAAGGCTCTGATGCTTACAAAGGCAAAATATGACGCCGGTTATTCAAGCTACCTGGAAGTACTGATTGCTGAGAGCTACGCCTTTGATGCAGAGATGCTTCTTTCGATGACCAGGGCACAGCAACTGTCAGCCACAGTGGCTCTATACAGGGCACTGGGAGGAGGCTGGTAGCAGGAGCCTTACATTTAATAACAGGGTTATGAGACTTACCCGTCATTTCTGGACTGAGGAGAGAGGCCTGACAAGCATGCTTATTCTGCTTTGTATCGGTAATTTTCTTCTCTCACCCATCATTGAGCAGCAAAGGGTTTTACATATACTTGCCCGCATAGTATGGCTTATTCTGCTGTTTGACGGGATTTCCACGCTGACAAGTAAAAAGTCACGTTTCATCTTGCTCTTCTACAGTGCTCCGGTGATGATGATCGTGGTAAATGTCGTGCAGATGATCATTGGTGGTGAAGTACTTGCCTGGCTTGAGTTTGTGGTAAGCCTCGGTGCATTTGCTATTCTGATAGGGCTGGTAATGACCAGGGTATTTGCAGAAGGAGAGGTTACGATACATCGTGTTCTTGGTGCAATACTTGCCTATATGCTTATCGGTAACTTAGGTGCTGTGATTTTCCATTTTATGTTTCAGCAGAATCCTGGGTCATTTTCAATACCTGCAGTATATTCTGCGAAGGGACCCGATCTTACGGTTTTTCTCTATTTCAGTTACACTACCCTTACAACTACCGGTTACGGTGAGATCACCCCGGTACATCCGTTTGCCAGGAACGTTGTAAATGTAATGCAGCTTATCGGAGTCCTCTATCCGGCTGTATTGATCGGCAGGCTGGTTGGTATGGTGGTGATGTCGCCCCTTCGGGGCTCATATTGTTATGGGATTGCCCGTTCCCCGGGCTGTTGCCCGGGGTTATTCACATTTGTCCCTTTCAGGGACAGAGAAACCTTGTCTCTGCAATGTCCGCGTCATCGGTCAAATAGAAACTCTTAAGATCAACGCATCTTTCAGCCCCGCAGGTGGCTGAATAAGGATTGCTGTAGTCAACCAGTAACTGGCCTGTTAATAGAGGATCCCGTAGATTGACACTTATCTCAGCCACGATGTCGCCCCTTCGGGGCTCATATTGTTATGGGATTGCCCGTTCCCCGGGCTGTTGCCCGGGGTTATTCACATTTGTCCCTTTCAGGGACAGAGAAACCATGTCTCTGCAATGTCCACGTCGCCGGTCAAATAAAAACTCTTCAGATCAACGCATCTTTCAGCCCCGCAGGTGGCTGAATAAGGATTGTTTTAGTCAACCAGTAACTGGCCTGTTAATAGAAGACCCCGTAGATTGGCACTTGTCTCAGCCACGCAAGTGGCTGAATATGAATAACCCCGGGCCACAGCCCGGGGCAGGAGACACTCCCCCCTGACCACCAGCCCCGCAGGGGCGACAGAAGAATCAGATACCACGGACATGTTAAAAAAAAGCCGGCTCATTTAAACAATGAACCGGCCTACTTATAATAAGTCAAAATTACTTCACCTCAGGGAGAGGAAGACCCTCAAGAATTGAAAGCCTGATTCCGCTCAGGATATAACCTTCGATCTGCCAGAACTGCAGTGCAACCACAGGATTGGTAACCTTTTTAATCTTTTTGTAGTACGTGACGATAAGCTTGTCTGTGTTGGCTCCGAGCTTAATGGCTTCTGCAGTCCACGCATCAGCCTCTTCGTTTGTCAGAGTTTCCCACTTATTGGCATACTTATCAAGGAGCTCGATCCTTTTCTTGCCGTAATCTTTTCTTGCAGCTTCGTATTCATCATAGAGTGCCCAGAAAGCATCTTTCTGTGCAGGATCAAGCTGAATAAATGCACTTACCATGGCCTTCTTTTCCATTCCGAAAGCAGCCTGCATGAGATCAACTTCTTCCGTGGTCTGGGCTTTTGCCGCAGCAAACATGACCAGAGCAAATAATAACAATGTCACTTTTTTCATAATGCCTGTTTTTTAGTAATTGGTTTGCAAAGCTAATTCATTTAGATAAAAAACACAAACCGGAGAAAAATGTTTTACTTTTGGGAAAAGAGATGTCCACCTATGTGGTTTGACCGGATTTTGACAGTGATTAAATACCTGATAATAAGTCTGGTTTTTCTCTTTCTATTTCTTCTTGCAGCTGTCAACCTACCGGTCAGTCAGAGAATAATAACCCGGACGGCAAATAATTATTTTAATTCGAAAAAGCTCCCGGTACAAGTCGAGAAAATAACCCTTCTCGTCACCGGCAGGGTCGGACTGAGACAACCCCAGATAATAATCCCTTCAGGAGATACACTTCTCAATGCTGATCAGATAAGCGTAGCCATAAGAATAGCTCCCCTGATTTTTAAAAAACTAAAAGTCAAAGCTGTGACAATAAATCAGGCGACGGTTTCACTTAGAAAGGATTCCATATCCGGGGCGCTGAACCTGGTTTCCCTTTTCTCTGCGACGACCAATCCTCCGCAAGCAAAAACAAACTCAGGGAAAAAATGGCAGATTGAGGCAGAATCCGTGAAGCTGAAGGATGTACGTTTCTCCTTCGAGGACGAAGGAGGAGGAGTAAAGGTCTGGCAGTCAGTGGGCAGGTTATTTGTGAAGCTTAACAGCTTATCGCTCAATGATAAAATCGTTGATGTTTCAGAGATTGATATGGAATCTGTCTCCGGAGGTGTTGAGCTAACGAATGTTAAGGCTCCGGACGAGAAGCAGGCAGCAAATGAATCCTCCACATGGAAATTCAGACTTGGCAAGGGAAACCTGAAGGATATCAGGTTTGTGCTTCATCAGCCTGACATGAAACAGCGGATGGAGATTTCATTAAAGAGGGCAGACATCTCTGAAACCACACTGACTCTTGCCGATCACACTATCATGAATGCAGGCATTGAACTGCAGGAGCCGGTGGCAGGCATCTTTTCCTCATCCACTGAATCATCCTCAGATGGAAGTAAAGGGATTGAGAACAGAGCGGGATTCCCGGGCCCGTGGAGCATAACCGGTGATGATGTAAAGATAACCGGGGGAGCATTTGACAAAGGTGAATATGCCGCTGAAGCAGTTATAAATGCAGGAAATTCTATGCTTCAGGTGTCCGACCTGAATACTGCTGTGCAGGATCTGGTACTTAATAATAGGGAGTCGAATATAAACATTGAACGTCTTTCTTTTAATTCAGGTAACGGATTTGAGCTTAAGAGGGGTGAAATTACATTTCATTCCGATTCAACATTGAATAGCCGGTTGGTGGCATCCCTTGAAACACCGTCAAGCATGGCAACCCTCAGGTTCGAAGCAGAAAGTGACCTGACTTCACTTCTCAGTTCGTTTATGTCTGTCCCTTTTTCTTTAAGCATAGACCGCACAGAGATATCCGCCGGTGATATCCTGAGGTTCCTTCCGGGTCTGAATGAAAAGATATCGGAAGAAGCGAGGAAGAATTTCAGAATTACAGCCGCCGCAAGTATCACAGGCACCCTTGAGAAGATGAATCTGGGCAATTTTGCCCTTAAATCCCGTTCAGGGGCAACCCTGTCGCTTAAAGGTGAGATATCGAATATAGCCAAACCGTCAGTTGCAACTTTAAATATTGATTTAACTGCAGACAATATAACAAGGAACAGGTTAGCTGATTTATTAAGTATAACCGGGATTTCAACAGATCTTCCTGATTTTGAGCCGCTGGCACTCGAAGTCAGCGTGAGAGACAGCCTTCTGGTACCGGAATTTAGCCTTGCACTTAATGGCGGGTTGGGGAGTGTTGAAATAGATGGTGCAATAGATATTTATGACAAAGTATACGACCTCCTTGTTGCCTGTTCAGGACTTGAGCTGGGGAGCATTACAGGAGTCAGCGGTCTCTCACGGTTCTCAGGGAATCTTGATATTGACGGAATAGGATTCTCACCTGCCTCTATGGCAATGAATGCCTCCGTTAGTATTGACACAGCAGGATTCAGGGGATACGATTACCGTTCAGTAATCATTGAAGTTGATGGCAGGAATGGCAGTTACAGTGTGGCAGCAGATGCAAACGACCCCTCCTTTAAATGTGATCTGTCAGGCAATATTGAATTTAGGGATTCATTAATAAGGGGAAGCATCACCGGGTTCTTTGATATTGATGCTGGCAGGTTAAACCTGTATAAGGATTTTTCGGGAAGAGGTACTGTTGAGGCCTATATAAGCAGAGATCACGGTGATCTTACAGGTTCGCTGTATGTCAATGAGATGTCTGTTATAAGATCTGGGAGAACAGGATACCTTGACAGCCTGTCTATTGAATTTCAATCGACGGACAGTTTGTTGGTAGGAAAGGCCCTTACTGATTTTCTACGGGCTGATGCTCATTTTTCTGGCTCTGTTGCCGACCTGAAGAGAGCGCTAAGTGAAGGGCAGCTCAGGGGAGCAGCCCTTGTCGATTCGGCTGTTGGCAACAAATTACCATTCCTCTCCGTCATGCCCGATCTGCACCTTACCGCAGATATGGTCTACGACCCCTTCATTGACATATTTGTGAATGACAGCATTTTCAACTATGACAGGGTATCACTTGAACTGACCAAGGATACAACTGGAGTTGCCACCGCGCGGATGACTGCCGGCAGGTTAATGACCGGCGCAACCAGTCTATTTGACACCAGGCTGGAGTTTGAGAATCATCCTGATTATTCACTTCTCACGGTTAAGTCAGACAGTGTCAGGTATGGCAGCATTATGCTTTCAGATTTGGCAATAGACATGACCACGAAAGTTGACACAGGCGAATTCAGGATTAAGGCAGAGGACAGAGAAAGCCTGCTGTTGTATGACATTGCTGGCGAAGTCTACAAAAGCGGAAGGGAGATCAGACTGAGGTCCACTTTACCTTCATGGATCGTGAACGGTTTTACCTGGTCAATCTCCCTCAGTGATTTTTTAATCATGGAACCATGGAAGAAGGATTTTACAGCGGATCTTCACCTGAAATCTGACCAGCATGCTATTGACATTTACGGAAATAAACTTGGCAAAATAATCCTGGAATTGAAAGAGGTAGACCTCAATAAGCTTGTTATCCCGGGAATGGATACATTCGGTGCTGACGGAATACTTACCGGTAAAATAGGATATCAGGGAAAGGATGGAATGGATCTCGGGATAAATATGAATATCAGCGAGCTGACATTGAATGATCGAGAGGTTGGTATCCTCTCTGTCGATGGACATTTCTTATCAGACACCCTCGGCGATGCTGAAAGCAATCTGTTAATTGTAATGAATGATACATCAAGGCTTTCTCTTGACCTTATGCTTGGAAAGAGCAGGGGCAGCAGGAACATCGAGGCTGAATTCTCGGGGATACCTGTTGACCCTTTTGAATCGTTTGCAGACAAGTTTATAAGCGGACTGCATGGATTTGTAAGCGGGGAGGTAAGATTAACTTCAGAAGACAAAAAACAGCGAATTGACGGCTCGGTAGAAATAAGAGAAACAGGATTGAGGATAAAACCTCTCAACGCAAGCTTCTACTTACCCGGAGATATCATTACAATCAATAATAACAGGCTTACCTTCAATGATTTCATCATTCTTGATTCACTCAGGAAGCAGCTCAGCCTGAATGGCACGATAGATCTGGCTGACCCTGAAAATATCATTGCAGACCTCCGCGTAGCTTCAGACAGGATGCAGTTGATGAATACAAGTGAGAAGGATAATCAGGCCTTCTACGGATCTATTTTCGTGAATACAGGACTTAACATTACCGGATCACTTCGAAATCCCTCCGTTGAAGGAAAGATAGTGCTGGCAGAAGGGACGGTGATCAACTACAAGTACACAGAGGACCTTTCAGTTTCGGAAACTGAAAAGACAATAAAATTTGCAAGTCTCACTCAGGCTGACACTGTCAGGTCCGATATGATCCCGATTGAAAAGCCATTCTCAAACCTTCCTGAGATTGAAGCCCTGATAGAAATAGATCCGAAAAGTCTCTTCAATTTTCAAATTACACGAGGGTTTGATATCGGGGTGCATATCACCGGCGGCGGATTCCTTACCTATTCCATGATGCCAAATCAGGCAACCAACCTTAACGGTACTTATGAGATACATCAGGGGAGCACTGAGTTGAAAATACCTGGCTGGCCCAGGAAGGATTTTATAATCACTCCGGGCAGTTATATAAGATGGGACGGAAAGATTGGTGACCCGGAACTGAGGATTGAAACGACATCCAAAGTACGAGGATCATATTATAATCCGGTTGATCAAAATAACCGTGTGGTAAATTTTCTTGTTTATCTGAAAATGACAAACAGGCTTGCTGAACTTGACTTGGTGTTTGATGTGCGTTCTGAGGATCAGTATGTTATGAGTGTTATTAATTCAATGTCCGCTGATGAAAGGATGCAGCAGGCCATCAACCTGCTGATCTTTGAGCGGATCGAACTCCCCAACTCCGAGAGCTCTTCTGATTATGTTACCCAGCAAATAAGTCAGTTCTGGGAGTCGCAATTGAACCAGCTGACCAGTTCAGCAATAAAAGGAGTAGATATTTCATTTGGTTTGGACACATTTACCGGGGTTTCGGACGCCGGAGGAAAGGAATCTTATACAAGCCTGACTTACGAAGTGAAGAAAGCGATGTTCAAAGACCGCGGTACTTTGATGGTCTCTGGCCGGATGTATGAAAACACGCCGGCCGGACAGTCATCAAATAACCTTATTGAGAATTTCATCTTTGAATATTCACTTGATTCAGCAAGGACAAAATTCCTTAAGGTGTACCGCCAGCAGAATTATGAAGACCTGCTGGAAGGAGAGGTGATAAAGTCAGGTGTAGGTTTCATCTACAGGAAGAATTATGACAGGCTCAGGGATATATGGCGTAGGAAGACGGGAGACGGAAGACCGGAGATTGAGGAGTGAGATATGAGATGTGAGGACTGAAGACGGAAGACAAAGCAAGGAGCAGGGGGCAGCGGGGAATGGGAGAATGGGAGAATAGGAGAATAGGAGAATGGGAGAATGGGGGAATGGGGGAATATTGAAGGACCGCAGGACTGCAAGACCTCAGAGCAAGGACTGAGGACTGATATAGTGACAGAATGATCAGGTTACGGAAGATACATATAGCACTGGTGTTTACAGCAGCACTTGTCGCGGCAGGATGCTCCAATACAAAATTTCTGACCGGAAACCAGTTGTTATATACCGGCAGGGAAAATGTATTCATAGGTGAAGAGGGAAAATTTAAAGATCCTCATGTAATCCAGATAGCAGCTTCTGTAACTTCTTACAAACCTAATAACTCAATTGGCGGGAAGAGGTTATTGCCACCGGTGGGACTATGGTATTACAATTACCGAACCCCTGAGGACAGTGCCAGAAGACCAGGGTGGTTTTACCGGACACTCGCTAAGGAGCCGGTATTTGTGTCAAAAGTCAGTCCGGAGGCCCGCTGTCACAAACTTGAGTCTGACCTGTTCGGTAACGGATATTTCCAGGCAAGTGTGTGGTCAGCAATTGACACCAACGATCGTAACCCGAAAAAGGCCGGGATAATTTATTATATCAAACCAGGCCATCCGTTCAGGTATAATAATATCTCCTTTGCTCCTCCAGGCGATGCAGTTGACAGTATCATTTCAGGCTATCAGCCTGAAATGCAGATGAAGACCGGGGACATATTCAACCTTGAGACAGTCAGGGCAGAAGCAAAAAAGATGACAGACCTCGTTGTTGAGGATGGGTATTATTATTTCAACCAGGAGAAGGTAAAATATATTGCCGATACAACCGCGGTACCGTATAAGATTGATCTCAGGATTGAAAAGGATAATGAAAACATTCAGAAGGGTGGAAGAAAATATTCTATTGACGAAATAACGGTATGGATTAAAAGGGAGGTTGACTCACTTAGTTCGCCGGGTGAACTCACTACGATGTCAGACGGGATAAAGATTATTTCAACTGCCCGCAGATTGCATCCAGAGGTAATTTCAAGGGCCATTTATTTTCGTACAGGTGACAGTTATTCAGCTACCAGTCACCGCCAGACTGTGACCCATCTGGGCAGTTACGGTATCTTCAAGTTTATAAACGTTCAGTTTATTCCTGACCCTGACTCTACTGTCAGCAAGCTTGATCTTATGATTGAACTGACGCCAATGAAAGACATTAACCTCGACCTTGAGACTAATGTCGTAACTAAATCAACGGGTTTTTCGGGCCCTGGCTTTGCTGCTACTCTCACCCATGGAAATCTGAGCAGGGCGGCCAACAAATTACAGCTCAGGCTTACCGGAGGATTGGAGTGGCAGGTAGGCACAAGCTCCGGAAGCACTCTTGGAACGACATCATACAACCTGGGTCTCTCTGCATCAATTGTCTTCCCGAAGCTGGTAGGGCCAGCCCTGATTATCAAGCCCGGCCGTTTTAACCTGCCAAAGACATCAGTAACAATGGCGGTGGAGTTTCTGAATAAGGTACAGTACTACCGGATGAGCTCAATTGGTCTGGGCTATGGTTACCAGTGGAGGAAATCATCCAGGGTAACTCAGAGCTTTTATCCTGTATATGTTAACTCGATAGACCTGCTGAAAACAACACCTGAGTTTGACACGCTCATGCTAGAAAATCCATATATAAGAAAGAGCTTCGAAGAGCAGTTCATTGCAGGCATGAAGTATGATTTCACCTATGACAACAATCTGGTAAAAAGGCCTCATGGATTTTATTTTCAGGCAGGGGTAGGAACTTCAGGAAATGCTATAGACCTGATCAAGAGAATATCTTCACCTGACACTGAAAGGCCATACAGTATCATTGGCAATGTCTACTCCCAGTTCATCAAGCTTAGCACTGACGTGCGGTATTACAGGAACCTGCGTGATCACAGCTTTGTGTTCCGTCTCTATACAGGAGTAGGTTATTCATACAGCAATTCGGTGGTTATGCCGTATGTTGAGCAGTTCTACAGCGGAGGATCAAACAGCATACGGGCTTTCCTGGCCCGCTCACTGGGTCCGGGAAGCTATCTTCCACCAGAAGACCCTGATTCAGATGAAGATGATATAATTGACCAGACAGGCGATATTAAGCTTGAGGGAAACATAGAGTACAGGATCAGATTGTCAAAGGTGCTCCACGGTGCACTATTTCTTGAGGCAGGAAACGTGTGGCTGCTGAACGAGGATGAGACAAGACCGGGTGCAGATTTTAATTTTAACACGTTCACAAATGAGCTTGCCGTAGGGACAGGTTTTGGATTCAGGTTTGATTTTGATTTCTTTATTCTGCGTACTGACTTCGGATTCCCGCTTCGTACTCCGTACCTCAACGGTGACTCATACTGGGTCAGGAGCACGACCGATTTCTTCGACGGCCTGATTTTCAGCCTGGCAATAGGATATCCGTTCTGAGTGATACTTTTATTCTCTGCCTGGCAGAGACCAATGAATGTTTATACTAACTTGCATATTATTAAAATATGGGATCAGCCAGCCTTAAAATCATGAAGAATAAATATCCGGCAGCTCTGCTTTTGCTTTTCCTGTTCCTCCCGTTTATCCTGTCCGGCCAGGATATTCCTTTGGTATCTGCTGATACGGGATGTGTGCAGAAGGATTTAAGTGATCTGGTGCGCATGGCTTTGCATAAACCGCCTAAAAATAAATCTGCCTCTGCAGGTTCATTATTTATCGTACCTATTATCGGCTCTAATCCGGCAACAGGATTTGTTTTCGGTCTGGGAGGACAGTATGCTTTCAAGATGCAGGGCAGTACACAATACTCGAACTTCTCTGGCTCCGCGCAGTATACTACAAAGAACCAGATGATCTTCATGCTGAAGAATAATATATACACAAACCATAACAGGTTCTTCCTCACAGGTGACTGGAGGTATCTCCTCTATTCACAGACAACATACGGGTTAGGAACAAACGCGCCTGAAGGAGGAATACTTGATTATCAGCTCAGCCTTTACGGGGCAGAAACCTCAGACGACTCATTATCGCAGCCTATGAAATTCAATTTTGCGAGGTTTCATCAGTCGGTGTCTTATCAGATAACAAAGGGTCTGTATGCAGGCCTTGGATATTATTTTGACTCATATTCCAAAATTGAAGATCAGAAGCTGATGCTTGAACCAGGTGACACATTCCTGACAAGCCACTATGCATACAATCAGCATTATGGATTCAGTACGACGAAATATTTTTCATCAACGATCAACATAAACCTTGTGTATGATTCACGTGACAACATGATGAATGCCTACAGAGG
>JALOMO010000084.1 GCA_025455395.1 Bacteroidales bacterium | reverse complement strand
GATCAATCGGAATACCGCACCCGAGGTTGAGATCAGCCTCAGGATTATAACCCGGCAGATGATCATAGCTCTCGCTGAACATGGAATAATCACCGCTGCTGCAGCAACTTGAGGTACCACAGCATGATCCTGCTTCACCATCATTCGATGAGGCAATCTGTCCATATTTTTCCTTTACGATTAATTTTAAGTCAGATGGGTTCATACGGTATCTTTTATTCTTTCATTATAAAACTGCAGGAATGTTTCGCGAATCTGGTCGCGCACCCTTATATATTCAGCGTGAATGAACTCCGGTGTGCCAGTGGCGTGTGAGGGATCGTCGAACCCGAGATGAAGCCGGTGCTTCACCCTCCCAAAAAATGCCGGACAGGTCTCGTTGGCATGATCACAAACGGTGATTACGTAGTCCCACTCCTCTGCCTGATACTCATCCACAAGATGGGGGGTGTGATGGCTAATGTCAATCCCGAGATTTGCCATCACCTCCACGGCTTTCTGGTTTATCCTGGCGGCAGGCTCGGTACCACCCGACCTCACATAGAGTTTTTCATTAAACGACTGCAGGAAGCCGTGAGCCATCTGGCTTCGGCAGCTGTTTCCAGTGCATAGTATCAGTATTTTCATGAGTTGTCAGTTTTCGGTTATCTGTTGTCTGTTATCGGTTATCGGTTTCTTTGCTGGCTTAAAGCCAGAAAGTCTGAAAGTCTATAGTCTAAAGTCTAAAGTCTATAAAGTTCTTAATATCAGTGCACGACTACCTGCTGCCTACTGCCTACAGCCTTACCTTTTGTGCCGTGGCCTCAATTGACATACGCATGAACCGTCAAGCTGCTCTGATACATCAATCTTAAGAGGCAGACCGTCATGCTCCCATTCAACAATACCTCCTGCAAGGTTGGCAATATTCTTAAATCCCTTACTGATAAGAAATTCCATTGCCTCCTGACTTCTGAGTCCAACTGAATCTGCCAGGATGAGGGGGAATTCTTCAGGGAGAGTCGAATATTGGGACGTAATGCAGCTTTTTGGTATATATATCACTTTAGGCACTTTGAAACACTTGTAACCAGTAAGTCTCTCTTCACGCACATCGACAATAATTGCACCCCCTTCAGTTGCCTCAGCATAGGCTTCACGAGGTGTCAGGTTCAGGAAACCTGAGCTGACGAACCCTTTATTATGAAATAAATCCATCATCAATACTTACCACCCAAGGGCAAATGGCCGAATTAATGTTCAAATATAATCATTTCGCAAAATAACGAAATGTATTACATTTTTTTTGTAAGCCTGAGATGTTGAACAATTGATGCTGAAACTGGTTAAGTCATCAAACAGCAACAATTGTAATATGTCTTATATTGCGCAACAAATAACCTTTCAACTATGATTGAATACTTGCGAGCAGCCGTGACTGGCATTCCTCTAATTTCAGGATATGATATTCATTTTCAGTACCTGGTATCAAACTGGGTAATTATTATGGTAGTTGTAGCCCTGTCCTGTTTCATTGTCAGTGAAATCAGCAGGAACTACAGCCAGGTAGATAAGCTCTGGAGTCTGATGCCCATCATTTACAGCTGGGTGACAGTTGCCTCCTTTCCTTCAGCACGGGTATACATTATGGCTACCCTGGTAACCATCTGGGGTCTGCGGTTGAGTTACAATTTTGGCAGAAAAGGAGGGTACAGTTTCATTCCATGGAAAGGAGCCGAGGATTATCGGTGGCAGGTCATGAGAGATAACCCTGTGCTTAAAGGAAGATTCCGGTTTGGATTGTTCAATCTATTTTTCATTTCATTTTACCAGAATATATTGATACTCCTGTTCTCCTCCCCATTGTTAATTGCAGCCCGCCACGCTGGTAACAGCATTACGGTGCTTGACGCGGCAGCTACCCTATTCATGCTGCTGTTCATCATAACCGAAGGCATTGCCGATACTCAGCTCTTCAGGTTTCATCAACAGAAGAGAGGTATAGAGAAGCTTGACGGGCGGTTCACTGAATCGCTTAAGAAGGGTTTCATGGTTGATGGATTATGGAGATATGTCAGACATCCCAATTTTGCCTCCGAGCAGGCAATCTGGATAAGTTTCTACTTTTTTGGTGTAGCAGCCTCAGGCAAATGGCTTAATCCGACAATTTCAGGTTCTGTTCTGCTGGTATTGCTGTTTATTGGAAGCACAATCCTGACGGAAAGGATAAGCAGCAGCAAATATCCTGATTATAAACAATATCAGAAAGACAAGCCAAAATTCATTCCTGATATTCGCCGCAGATAACAGGTTAGAAAAGCGAACCGTAGATCAGTCCTGATATGGTAGCCATGACCACAACCAGTGCTACATATACTGCTGTCTTCTGAGTTCCAATGATCCCTCTTATTACAAGCATATTGGGCAATGAGAGAGACGGTCCTGCCAATAAAAGTGCCAGGGCCGGACCCTTTCCCATGCCGGAGGCGATCAAACCCTGCAATATAGGCACCTCGGTCAATGTGGCGAAGTACATGAATGCTCCAACAAACGATGCAAAGAGATTTGAGAAGATAGAATTACCACCGACGAGTGCAGTTATCCATTCGTTGGGAATGATTCCGGCAATGGTTTTTCCATCATGGGTAGACCCGAGAAGAAACCCGGCAGTGACAACTCCAATCGCCAGAAGAGGTAATATCTGTTTGGCAAATCCCCAAGTTGACAGTGCCCACTCCCTGTTCTCCTCATCACCTTTGTCAAGGAGAGTGATTATACTCAGAGATATGATTCCGGCAAGCATCGGGATAAGGGGTCTTAGCTTATCATTCACAATAAAGGCATTGGAGAGCAGGATTGAAATAACGGTTACTGCCACTGCCGCTAGAACCCATTGCCATTTTATCTTCAGGATCTTTATCAGCGACCATGCAAGAACAAGGCTGAAGAAGCCTGTAATGTGCCACTTGTAAGACCAGATAAGGTACCAGGTGCCTGATGTGTCACCCTGCGAAGGGGCCCCCCAGTTGGCAAAAACAAGAATCAATACCAGGGTGAAGAAATGTGACGAGGTCTGCCACATCGGGCGTTTCTCAGGCTGAGGAACAATGTTCATCTGCTCTTCCTTCTTAATTCTCTCTTCTTTACGGTAGATAAATGCCATTGCCAGTCCGATGATTATGCTGAACGAGGCAGCCCCTATCGTCCTTGCCACGCCCATTTCAAATCCAAGGATACGTGCAGTAAGAATTATCGCCAGTATATTTATAGCAGGACCTGAATAGAGGAAGGCAATTGCCGGACCAAGTCCTGCACCACGTTTGTGAATGCTTGAAAAAAGCGGAAGAATGGTGCATGAGCAGACTGCCAGAATTGTCCCTGAAACGGCTGCGACACTGTAAGCCAGCCATTTTTTCGCATTGGCTCCAAAATACTTTATTACTGAGCCCTGGCTTACAAAAACTGAGATTACCCCAGCAATAAAAAACGCGGGGAGCAGGCATAAGATCACATGCTCCCTGGCATACCATCTGACCAGGTCGAAAGTTGCATCTATGGCAGTTACAAATCGTACATTCTCTATCGGCATGAAGAATGCAAAAACAAAAACTGCAATGATCCAGATGAGGATTTTTATCTCTTTCCTAGGTTCCATATTATAATTAAGTCTTTATTTCGTCATACCCCGAAATATTGTTTGAAATTTTTTAAAACCAGATTGTGATTATATACCAAATACCAACCCCAATGAAGAGCACGGCAACGACTCTTCTGAACCAAAGCTCAAAGGCTTTTATGCGGCTGTACATCTTCCCAACATTGCCAACTGCATAGGCAAGAAGCCATGCGAATATTATCACCGGGATGCCGGTGGCGACTGCAAAGACCACAGGAAGAATAAGCCCATCAGCGCTGGCAACTGTAATCGGCATCAGCATGACAAAGTAAAGTACGCCACTGTATGGGCAGAAGGCCATGGCAAACAGAATCCCGAGAAGCAGTGTATGCAGATAACTGCTTCTCCCCTTTTCTCCGATTTTTTCAGTAAATGAACCCAGCCCGGGAAACTTCATGGTAATGAAATCGAGCATGAAAAATCCGATAAGTATCAGTACCGGCCCAAGTAATTTCTCACCCCAGCGCTGAAACCAGCCGGAAATATCCATTTGGCCGGCACCGACGAATATTATGACAGCAATGCCCGTATAGCTTATTGCTCTACCGAGTGTATATACCAGTCCGTTAATGAAAACACGACGACGATCCTCCAGGTCACGGCTGATAAAACCGATTGCAGATATATTTGTTGCAAGCGGACAGGGGCTTATAGCTGTCATCAACCCCAGTACCATGGCAGTAATTACTGAATACTGTGTGTTCTCGAGAATATTCTGAAGGAACTCCATCGGAACTACTGCAGCATTTTAAGAAGCGGATCAATAGCTTTTTTAATCTCTGAACGGAGTTTTTCAGGACTGGTTTTAGCATACATGAAACCTTTGTCAGTCAGGTCAATGCGTGTATCTCCGCTTATTACAAGGAGGGATTGACCTGTGGCCTTGCATTTCTCAATCGCAGGTTTTGATTTTTCATCTTCAAGATTAAGCACAATATAGCTCACCGTCCCCTTTTCCATCTCATCAGGATATAATGCCTGAATAGCATTCCTTGTCTCATTTTCTACAGCCTGGCATGTAACACATCGGCGGGTGAGATGGAAATAGTAGACCTCAACTTTGTCACCGGCATTTATGGTATTATACTCAGAGACCTTGGTGTTTGCCTGCCTGAAAGCAAAGAACGCAATCACTGCAATCATTGTTGCTGAAATAAGAAGGACCTTTTTCATAGTATTGATTTTACCTGGTTATTATCTGCCTTAGTTCCTCAGATGACGGTACACGGCCTTTCAGAACTACCTTTTCATCAATCACCAGTGCCGGAGTTGTCATCACACCGTAATTCATTATCGCAACAATGTCTTCCACTTTTGTTACCGTTGCCTCTATTCCGTTCTGTTCAACCACCTCACGGGTAAGCTTTTCGAGGGTTTTGCACTTAGGGCACCCCGGACCCAGAATTTTTATCTCCATCAACTACCTTTTAAAAAATCTTTCCATAAGAAGCCTGGCCTCATCCCAGTTTTCCCTGTTGATACAATATTTTATATAGGGAGGATTAATCTCTCCCTGTATGAGTCCGGCTTTCTTGAGCTCCTTTAAATGCTCCGAGAGCGTCGACCGTGCTATCGGCAATTCCTCTGCCATATCACCACTGTAACAGCATTTGTCAAGGTTGTTGGCAAGAAAATCCATCACGAACACGCGGACCGGGTGTGATAAGGCTTTTGAATACCGTGCCAGTTTCTCCTGATCAGAATTGTAATATTTCTTCTTCTCGCTTAATTTCATTTCGGGAAATGACGAAACAAAAATAATGGATTTTGTTAATCATGTAACAATAATGAGTTAAAAATTATTATTTGCTTGTCGCATAGTTTTAACCATTACACGTACTGATTTGAATTGTATATCTCACCCCAACTCGCTAATTTCACCACAATAAATCACACCCGCCCCTGCTGCTATGAAAACCTCCAACTTCCGTAAAAACCTTTTTCTCTTCCCTGCCTTATTGCTCACCTGCATTTCATGCAGCAAGCCAGACAGCATCAGGGAAGCCATTCTTACAGATAAAGACAACTTCTATTATATTGATTTTAAGGACTATCCCTCTGATTACAGTTCTCTTCCCATCGGTATATTCGATTCAGGCACCGGCGGCCTTTCAACCCTTGATGATATCATTGACCATGAGGGTCTTAAAAACGAATCATTCACTTTTCTCGGAGACCTGGCCAATATGCCTTATGGAAGCTATGCGCTGGAAAACAATACCCCTCTTCTTGTTGAACATATTCTGAAAGATGTGCAGTTCCTGCTTGGAAATAAGTATTATCAGTCTAACGTTTCACGCAATTACCTTCAGGATAAGAGTCCGGTTAAGGCTATTGTCATAGCATGCAATACAGCGACAGCTTATGGTCTGGACACTATCAGAAAGTTCATCAGTGATGCAGGGCTTGATATAGGTGTGATAGGTGTGATAGACGCCGGAGCACAGGGTGCCTTTGGCAATTTCTCGCCTGATGAGTCCGGCTGCATCGCTGTGCTGGCGACTGACGGTACTGTCAGGTCAGGGGCCTATCCTGCGACAATTACATATGTTAAAAACAGGGATGGTCTTGCTGGTACCATCCCTGTTTTCCAGCAGGCAGGAATTGGAATTGCCGAGGCTATAGACGAGAAAAGTGAATTTATTGACCGCACCACCAAAGGGCCCAGGCAAGGATACATGGGGCCATCAGAGAAAGGTACAGGTGAGATGAAGATCGATACTGCCCTTTGGGCACGGTATGATTTTGACATAAAGAACGGGGCGATGCTGTTCGAGGGAGATCCTGCCAATCCATATAACCTGCAGATCAACTCTGTGGAAAACTACATCTCATTTCACCTGGTGACACTGTTGGAGAAGATAAGAAACACCGCGGGAGTACAGCCTCTCAATTCGGTGGTTCTCGCCTGCACACATTACCCTTTCTTCACTGATACCTTCAGGGCCAAACTTGCATGGATGAGAGATTACAGTGAAAAGGGTGAGTTCATTTACAGACCGTTCATTTCTGAAGACCTGATCATCGTCAACCCGGCAACTGTAGTGGCCGGACAGCTCTATCAGCACCTTCTTCAAAAGGATCTCCTGAACCGGTCAGAAAAAACTGCCAGTGAATTTTATGTTACAATCCCGAACACAAGAAATAAAAATGTAATACTCCGTGATGACGGCTCCTTTACCTACGAGTACAAGTATGGCCGCCAGGCAGGGGAGATACAGGAATATGTCAGGTGCGTTCCCTTCAGCCGGTCAGTTTTACCTGAGGATATGCTGCTGCGTCTTGAAGACCAGGTACCCGGTGTTTATGACCTCATTGTACAATTCAATCATGAAAACAATAAAACACAATATCTTAAAGAGGAAGAGCGCATCAAACGAGAATAACCAATAAATTTGCACAAACCATACAGGAACCCATGAAAAAAATAACACTTTCACTGTTCTTCTTACTGATAGCCTCACTCCTGTATTCGCAGGATTACTTCCGTGGTGATTTTGACAAGTCAAAAAGCTACCTGATAATTATGAATCCAACTGCCGGCAATCTTGAGGTTGTTAGCTTTCTTGTTAACAACGGACTCCTCAGGATAGATGACAGTGCCATTGACTTTGTCGGAGTCTATCACAGCAGCCAGGCCTATGATTTCTCCAAATCGCTCGAGTACATCAATAAGAATCAGCTTGAGGGATACTACCTGCACAAGGTCAGCGGAGAGCTTATTGAGGAAAACCTGTTTATGCAGAATGGCTGTACGGAGGACTTCCGGCTGATCTTTGAGAACTCTGTCGGAGTCATCTTTTTCGGAGGAGCTGATATTCCTCCCTCGGTGTATGGTGAGGAGAATTTATATTCATCAACCACAGATCCCGGAAGGCATTATTTAGAGGTGAGCTTCCAGTTTCATCTCCTTGGAGGCAGCAAAAACCCATCCTATGTGCCACTGCTCGAAGGGAACCCCGGGTACTTGGTAACGGGCTTCTGCCTTGGGATGCAGACCATGAATGTAGCAACAGGCGGAACATTGTTCCAGGATATCCCTGCCCAGATATATAACAGTCATGATGCAGAATCAAACCTTAAGATAGGCAGGACGAACCTCCATCGAAACTACTGGCAGAATATCAGCGATGACAAAGGCCTGATGGGTTTCAACATGCATCGTATCCAATTCACTGACAATCAATTCTTCACGAAGACGGTTAAGTTATCAAAAAAACTCAAGCCACTAATCTTCAGCAGTCATCACCAGTCAGTCAAGGATATTGGTACAGGGCTGGAAGTTACAGCGCTCTCACCTGACGGCAAAGTAGTTGAGGGGTTGGTACATAAAAAATACCCCCACGTATTCTCGGTGCAGTTTCATCCTGAGGTACCCAACCTCTATCAGGAAAAAGACGAATTGAAATTAAAGTTCTCTCCTGATGATACTCCCGAAACAATCCATGGTATGCTTGACGAAGAGAGTATTATGTTTCACAAGAAATATTGGGGACACATCTCCAGTGTTATTGAGGCACGGTCAAAATAAAGGAGACGGAAGACCGAAGACGGAAGACCGGAGACCGAAGACCGAAGACCTAAGACCGAAGACGGAAGACGGAAGATGAAGACTGAGGATTGAGGACTGGAGACTCCCTACAGGGCTTTCACTTCGTTAACAAGGTTTTGCAGGGTTCCTTTGGCATCGCCAAAGAGCATCCTGGTTTTGCTGTTAAAGAAGAGCATATTCTCTATTGCGGCATAGCCTTTACCCATACCACGCTTCATCACGATAATATTTTTTGCATCACGTGCCTTTATTATTGGCATGCCGTAGATGGGGCTTGAAGGATCATCCTCAGCGGCCGGGTTCACCACGTCATTGGCTCCGATGACAACCAGAACGTCTGTATTTGGAAGGTCAGGGTTAATCTCATCGCTCTCTACCAGCTGCTCATAAGGCACGTCAGCTTCGGCAAGAAGTACATTCATGTGCCCCGGCATGCGTCCGGCAACCGGATGAATGGCATATTTCACCTCCACGCCTTTTTCCTCAAGGAGCTTATCCAGTTCATGACATATGTGCTGGGCCTGAGCCACTGCCAGTCCGTAACCCGGAACAATCACTACCTTCTTTGAATAGCTGAGTAATACCGAGGCATCAGATACGGTTATCTCTTTTACTGTACCTGCCTCATCAGTATTGGCCTTGCCGCCTCCGCCGAATACTCCAACAATTACGTTCAGTAATGATCTGTTCATTGCCCTGCACATTAATACGGTCAGAATGGTTCCAGCCGAGCCCACCAGTATGCCGCCGGTAAGCATCGCCTGGTTATTGTAAAGAAAGCCTCCCATTGCGGCTGCCACGCCTGTGAAGGAGTTCAGAAGCGAGATCACAACAGGCATATCTGCTCCGCCGATGGGCATCACAAAGAGCACACCGTATACAACAGCAATTGCAAAAATTATATATATGAATGTGGAAAGCTCACCAGCAGCCTGAACATCCCTGGTCATTACATATGCAACCAGTGCCACTATTACTGCAAGGATCGTCAGATTGACAAATTTCATTGCCTTTACCCGCAAGTCACCAATCCATCCGTCGAGCTTACCGAAAGCTATCATACTGCCTGCCCAGGATACAGTGCCTATAACAAGACCCAGAAGAATGGCAAGAACATGACCGTTGGACATTCCGCTCTCAGCAATCAGTTCAGGGCTCACGTGCGGAAACTCCATCATTGAGATAAGGGCTGCAGCAGCCCCTCCCATCCCGTTGAAAAACGAAACGAGCTGAGGCATAGCTGTCATCCTGACACGCTTGGCAATGACCCATCCGATTATTGTACCTACCACAATCGCGGCAATTATTAGTCCAATGTTGCCAATAGGCTTCCCCTCCTTCTGATGAAAAAGAATGGTTGCAACAATAGCCATGATCATCCCGATGGCTGCATAGATATTGCCACGGCGTGCGGTCAGCGGATGGCTCAGCATTTTTAGTCCCATGATAAAAAGCACTGAGGCAATAATATAAGTGATCTCAAGAACTGAGATCCCTACGGAAAAGAGAGACAAATCATTCATTGTGCTGATATAATTTTGCTATTGATGTAACCTGTTATTTCTTTTTCTTGAACATTTCGAGCATCCTGTCAGTAACGACGAATCCTCCTACAACATTGAGTGTCCCAAGCACAACTGCGAGAAAACCCAGGATCATTGCTCCGGTCGTCTCAGCATGGCCCATGACAATAATTGCACCTATTATCACAACACCGTGAATTGCATTTGCACCTGACATCAGTGGTGTATGCAGGATTGCGGGAACATGGCTGATGACCTCAATGCCAAGAAATATTGACAGGATCACCATAAAGATGGCGCCTTTGTTCTCAAGAAGAAACTGAAGAATATTTTCCATTATACTGTCTGTTTAGCTTCCAATAACTGTTTAACTCTCTGGCTCACATACTCCTTATTATGCACTGCAGCTGTCCCTCTGACTATATCGTCATTCATATCCAGCTTCAGGTTACCCTCTTTGTCGACCATGATCTTCAGGAGGTTGATGATATTGTTTCCGAACATTTTCGAGGCATCCGAGGGCATAAATGAAGGATAATCTGACTTGCCCACAATGGTGACGCCATTTACCACGACGGTCTCACCGTTCCTCGTCAGTTCACAGTTGCCCCCTGTTGCTGCGGCAAGGTCTATTATCACTGATCCCGGTTTCATTGATGCCACTGTCTCCTTCATAATCAGCAGCGGGGCCCTTTTGCCGGGTATCATGGCAGTTGCAATTACAACATCAGCAGCTATCGCTCTCTGATGGATAAGCTCCGACTGTTTTTTCCTGAACTCGTCTGTCTGTTCAACCGCATATCCTCCTGCTGCTGCATCCTCCTTGGCTCCCTCAACCTCTATAAATTTTCCTCCGAGGCTTTTCACCTCCTCCTTCACTGCGGAACGCACATCAAAAACCTCCACTGAAGCACCAAGCTTCCTTGATACGGCTATTGCCTGCAACCCTGCCACTCCCGCACCGAGGATAAGCACCTTTGCAGGTTTGATAGTACCGGCGGCTGACATGAACATAGGGAAGAACCTTGGCAGCATCGATGCTGCCTCAATAACGGCCTTGTAACCGGCGACAGTTGCCATGGAAGAGAGTATATCCATTGACTGAGCCCTGGTTGTCCTGGGTATCAGGTCAAGCGCCATCACTGTCACTCCCTGCTCTCTCATCCTGTCAAGCCAGAGGTGGTTCTCAACAGGACTCAGTACGGTGCAAAGTATTTGTCCATCAGCGAAAACCCTGACCTCATCTTCAAGAGGAGGATTGACTGTCAGAACCATTGCTGACTTTTTAATCACCTCGCTCCTGTCAGTCACAGTTGCTCCGGCAGCCTGATATTCTTTATCTGAGGCGAACGCCCGTTCTCCGGCTTGGGTTTCGACAAGTACTTCAATACCCATCTTTTTTAAAATGGCAACCTCGCCCGGAAGCAAGGCAACCCGGTTCTCATTTCCCGTTTCCCTGAGGATTCCTGCAATCATATTATTTCTGGAGTTTGTTACTAAAGTGCAACCTGGAATAGTAATTGTTCACAATATAATAAACAAGATTTTATCTTCTCATATGTTAATGAAAGAATTTCCTGAACCTGCTGTACAACATTGATGGTTGTGATAATAAATCATAAACTTTTAAGATTTCCGGCAGCTTCCCTGTCAAGCATCCAGACCAGGTGGCCCGAAGAAGGATTTACCAACGAGGCAGGATATTTTTCAAAACCGCTTCTCTGTTCAATGATATGCGAAATTATCCCGGCTTTTTCTTTTCCTGTCACCATGAACCATACCTTCGATGCGTTGTTAATGATCCTTCCTGTTGCTGTGATGCGCTTCTGATTATTTTGAGGCTTTAAAGCCACATCAAAAAGACGAGGCGAATTAAAAAGTGAGATTGATTGCGGAAATATTGAAGCGGTGTGACCGTCATTACCCAGGCCAAGAAGTAAAAGATCAAACTGCGGAGTACCGTTGTAGAAGGGAACTACACTGCTTACCAGTTCAGAATACTGGCGGGCTTCAGTTGCAGGGTCATCTTCACCCCTTATCCGGAATATATTTGCATCAGGTATCGGCACATTCTGAAGGAGGTTCTCATATGCCATCCGGTAATTGCTGTCGTCATCGTCCGGAGGGACACATCTCTCGTCTCCCCAGAATACAAGCAGCTTCTCCCAACTGATCCTCTCTGCATATTCTTCTGAAAGGTATCTGAACAGCTGGAGAGGTGTTGATCCTCCTGAAAGAGCAATTGTATAAAAATGATCAGGTTCAACCCTGTCAAGATCCTTTATCAGGATAGTTGCAAAGTTTTGCGCCATCTCATCGGGCGTTAGAAACACTTTGACTGAATGTGCCATGATCGGGAAAATTCAGGACATAAATCTAATTATAATTCACAATAAATGCCATCATCGGCAAGATTCTTACAAGGATATCTCCATGTCAGCTCCGGCTCCTCGATGAGCTCGTCAGCCCTTTCAGGGCCCCAGGTGCCCGCCGGATAGCCGTAAACCGGAATATCATGGTTATCATGCCATGCCTTAATGACAGGATCAAGGAAGCTCCACGCAGCGAGAACTGCATCTGACCTGGTATAAAGAGTGGAGTCACCTTTCATGCTGTCATATAATAGCCGTTCATAAGCTTCAGGAATTCGCTCCTCTGCCAGGTCAGAATAGTGAAAATCCATATTCACATTCTTTACCTTGAAGCCGGCACCAGGTATCTTCATTCCGAATTTAAGAAGAATTCCTTCATCAGGCTGTATGCGTATGATGAGCTGGTTGCATGCCTCGCTTATCCTGGTCTGTGAGAAGAGATAATGAGGTGTCTGTTTGAAATGTATCACTGCCTCAGTTACACGTGTAGGCAGCCTTTTACCTGTTCTCACATAGAAAGGAACACCTCCCCATCTCCAGTTGTCAATATGGAATTTCAGCGCTGCAAAGGTCTCAGTAATTGAATGAGGGTTCACATGCTCCTCCTCACGATATCCCTTTAACAACTCGCCCTTCACATGCGCCCCGGTATACTGGCCCCGGATGGCATTACTTATAACCTCCTCCGGCTTGATTGGCCTGAGTGACTGAAAAACCTTTACTGTCTCGTTTCTGATTGAGTTAGAATCTATCGATGACGGCGGCTCCATGGCAATGAAACCTACAAGGTGCAACAGATGGTTCTGTACCATGTCACGCAGTGCTCCTGTCTTTTCATAATACTCACCTCTCATCTCAATACCCAGGCTCTCAGATGAGGTTATCTCAACGTGATGAATATAGTTTCGGTTCCATAAAGGTTCGAAAATGCCGTTCGAGAATCTGGTTACAAGAATATTCTGAACTGTCTCTTTACCGAGATAGTGGTCGATCCTGTATATCTGGCTCTCATCCCAGCTTTCAAGCAGTGCAGTGTTAAGCTTCAAGGCACTGTCATAATCCATTCCAAAAGGTTTCTCAATGATCAGCCTCTTCCACCCTTCTGACTGATCATTGTAATGATGTGCGGCAAGGTGGCGGGGAATAACTTCGTACAATGCCGGAGGGACAGAGAGATAATAGAGGGTATTGCCTCCTGAACTGATCTTTTCCCTAAGTCTTTCGAGTGTTGAACGAAGACAGAGATAAGAATCAATTTTTACAGGGTCAACAGCCAGGTAGTTAAAGGCTTCTGCAAAGTCTGATATCCGGCTCTTGTCAGTTTCAGATGAATGAGACATGACAGCGTTGCCTATCTCATCACGGTATGCATTATCAGAAAACAAGCTTCTTCCGGTCCCTATCACAGCAAATCTTTCGGGAAGGAGTTTCTGTATATAAAGTGCATAGAGTGCAGGGACAATTTTTCTCATTGCAAGGTCACCCCTGCCACCAAATATCACTATTATCTGATTGTCAGGCTTATTCATTGGTGTTTAAGTATATGATGAATTTATCATCAGCTCCCTTATCAGCCAGTGGCTGTTGGAAAGGCATGTTGCACTTTCGATCAGTGATGCAGGAAGTAATCGTGCTATCAGATTATGTATAAGAAGCTTAAGTGTCGGTTTCCGCTCCACTGTATTATTTTTCAGTGCACACATATTACAGTTTTAACTCTGACAACGGTATCCGGTTATGTTTCTGACGGAAAGCGATAAACAAATATAGGAATAGTCGGGAATTAGAACAAAATCTGCCATAGGTTCAGTTGCGAATCATCCTGCTAAATCATATAATTAGCTATATATCTGATTATCATTCTATTATAACATAGACAAATTAGTTATGTTTATTTATTATACACCTGTATACATTTTAAACATCCAATCTATATATCTGTATTTATGCATGTTAACCATTCACAAGAATAATGGGTGTTGATTTATTAAACACTCTCTCTTATCCTTAATATTTTACTATGTACCATATCATATTGATTATATGCACATTAATGTGATTGGTACAATAATTGGGTTAGGATTTCAGGATATTGTATTAAATGAACATTAAATCAATTGATATGAAAAAAGCATCTCTTTTAACAGCATGTATGATGTTGATGACATTTGGCAACATGATGTGTCAGGAGCAGAGATCTGTAGCAACTAAGAATGAAGCAAACAGTGTCAGTATAACTGCCGCGTCTGAAATTGAGTCTCTCGTGGGCTTGTGGGTAGAAGGATTTGAAGGTGCAAACCCGGGAATGAAAGTTAAGCTTATTTCACCTGAGGTTGGGACGCGTAACGCAGATATTCATTTTGTTGCAGGCAGTTCCCTGCAGGAATCAGGATATTCTTCAGCATTCAGCATAGTGGTAGGCCGTGATGTTGTGGTTCCTGTGATGAGCGAAAATAATCCCTTCATTGATGAAATATTCAAACGCGGTATTTCTCCGAAGGAATTTGCTTCCCTGCTTTCATCAGAAGAGAATTACACGTGGGGCCAGATTATGGGTAATCAGGCCATAGGGAGGGTCAATGCCCTTATCCTCGGCAACAGCACCGTGCATTCATCCATTGCAAGATTTGTCAGTCTTGACCCTTCACTCATCGGAGGATCAGTGATATCGACGCCTGCCGCTCTCCCCCCCCCCC
>JALOMO010000171.1 GCA_025455395.1 Bacteroidales bacterium | reverse complement strand
CGCGCCACCTCGAGATAGGGTATCCTGGCATTCTTTGTGATTATATCCAGAATTTTCCTGTCCAGATTGTCAATTTGCAAATTTTCAGCCATGATTTCTTGTTTTATTAAGTATATGAATAGTATTCTCCGCTTTATTTTACAAATTTAAAGCAAAATAGTCTATTTTCCAATGAAAGGGAAAGCCAGAATTCAGAAAAATGAAGGTGATCAGGTCAGATTGATCGGGAGGTTACCCGACGAAAAAGCATTACCTGTTTATAATTCCGGTGACATCGCTCACCGAGGCGAATCCACGGCTGTCAAGGGATGAATCTATCCCCTTTACGACATCGAGTGCTGCCAGGGGCTCTATGAATGATGCCGTTCCGACCTGCACGGCAGTTGCTCCTGCCATAATGAATTCAAGGGCATCATCTGCGTTCATGATGCCTCCCATACCGATGACGGGTATCGAGACTGCCTTTGCGGCCTGCCATACCATTCGAAGTGCAACAGGCCTGATGGCGGGACCGGATAAACCGCCGGTGATTGCTGCCAGCCTGGGTTTCATGGCTCTGACATCGATGGCCATGCCGACAAGCGTATTTATAAGTGACACTGAATCAGCTCCTTCGCCCTCTGATATACGGGCAAACTCGGTTATGTCGGTAACATTCGGTGACAGCTTCACAATCAGAGTTCTTGAATATGCCTGCCGTACCGCAGCAATGACTTCCCTGGCTGCGGCAGGATTGGTCCCGAAGATCATCCCTCCCTTCTTGACGTTAGGGCATGAGATATTAAGCTCTATCGCCGGTATGGCATCGAGAGCGTTGAGACGGCGGGATAATTCTGTGTAATCCTCGACCGTGTTACCGTTAACGTTTACTATTATATGCGTATCGTACTGTCTGATACGCGGATAGATATTTTTCTCGAAGTAATCAATGCCCTTATTCTGCAGTCCCACCGAATTGAGCATGCCTGCCGGCGTCTCTGCCATCCTGGGATAAGGATTACCCTCCCTGGATTCAAGGGTGGTTCCCTTGACAATTATCCCGCCAAGGGCTGACACATCAAAGAAATCATCAAACTCCGATCCGTAACCGAAGGTCCCCGATGCTGTCATGACAGGATTCCTGAACTCCAGCGTCCCTATCTTTATCCTGAGATCTGCCATTTTAGGTCTCTTATGTTAAACACCGGTCCGTCAGTACATGAGCACAGGTTGCCGGAAGTGGTAGGCACAATGCAGCAGAGGCAAACGCCTATCCCGCATGCCATGAGGTTCTCAAGCGATACTTCGCAGAAAATACCACGCCTGAGGCATGCGGCTGCCACAGCCTTCATCATGGGTTCCGGCCCGCAGCAATAGACCCTGTCCCAATCCTTGTCCCTGAACTGTGGCAGGTCAGTGACAAACCCCCTGTATCCCTCCGAACCGTCCTCTGTAGCGAGAAACACTTCGCCCAGCTTCGTGAGCTCATCATGGTCAAGGATGCGTGAGCGATTGCGGAATCCGAGGGCAAAGGCCGGCTCTATGCCTGCCTCCCTGATCTTTCTTCCTAGATATAACAGCGGGGCCATGCCGCATCCTCCTCCAACGAGAAGTACTCTCTCCCCTTTGAGGGGAAGCGTGAATGAGTTACCAAGAGGATATATAATGTTGATCTTCTCGCCCGGATTCAGCCGTGAGAGACGCTCTGTACCCGCTCCGGCGATCTGTACCAGGAGTGAGATGGTACCCGTGCTCATGTCAACATCATGTACTGAGAGAGGACGGCGCAGAAACGTAGCAGGACTATCGGTTACAAGCACCTGTACAAACTGCCCAGGCAATATATCGGGTAAACCTTGTGAAGAAGAGGCATTTATCACAAAAAAACCTTCGCCCAGCCTGCGGTTTTGAGTTACAGTAAGATCTTCTATCCTCTTCTTCATCAGAGCTCCTTTGGCGCAAAATTAGCGATTTTGACGGGATTTGGTCAGGATGGCCTGTATTCTGTAAAAGTTTTGTCAGAATAAAACATAAGTACCCTTGTCAGCCTCTTTTCCGCGCGCTCAGGCTCAATTTTTTCATTCGATTCGATGCCTGAAGCACTTTCCTGACCTTCCTCCGGTGGCATTGAGCCAATCTCCCGCTCCGTTGTCTCAATGAACGATTGGTCCTCAGAAACGGTTATCTGAGGCTCTGTTTCGAAGAGGGTAGGCTGTGATGCATATTTGTACATGGCTCCCCGACCGAACAGCAGCCACTCAGCAGATAGTGAAGTATACTTATGCAGCATCTTAACCACAAAGTCGAGGCTCGGATTGTTTCTTCCTGAAAGAATGTGAGAAATTCCGGAAGGCTGAACCCCAATTTCCTCGGCAAACTGAGCATAGCTTTTGTTTTCACTCTGTAAAAAGGCAAGAATTCTCTCTTTCATGATGGAAATCTGTTTTTACAAATGTAACTGATATGTTATTTACTTCTGTAATGTAATGTCATTTACATTTGTAATTCAGTGTAATTATTTCCTTAGCATATTGCTGATATTTATCCTATTGGAACCGTCCTGAATGATATAGACCAGCCTAATTATCAGCTTAATTACTTGACTTTAGATATCATTTTTAATTGATTTACAATATATTAACTTTGATATGAGTAGTAATTCTAATCAAATTGCGGGGTTCAAATCATAATTATCATCAATAAAAAGTTTATATAATATAATTAAGTAATTGATATATAATACTATATAGGATAATATATTGTAAAACAACTGAACTTTACATTGGTACGTCAGATTTAATTACATCTGTAATTACATTCTTATCAAATGTCCTGAAACTTTCTGTTTACATTTGTGAATCAGATGTATTTATACTGTTCTCAGGCCTGACTGTCTCAATTACCTGGTGTCTGATGACGATTAAAATATGAAGTGGCTCAGAATTGAATTTTTCAGAAGCCTCTCTCCCCTCCTGTTGAATTTTGGATTCTCATGACATAATCAAAAACATCTTTTCTGCTGAATTCTTTTAATTATCTTCATCCGGACAAACATTTCGGCTTGTCGCCTGACAGGCAGAAGTTAAACTTACCGACCCATGGCCAACAAGAGATTTTCAATTGCCCTGCACTACCAGATACTGATAATGCTGGTTCTGGGCGGATTCTTCGGATACTTCTTCCCTCACCTTGCCAAATACACCAACTGGATGGGAGATGTCTTTCTCCGTGGGCTCAATATGGTTATCATTCCCCTGATTCTCTGTTCCATTACCACCGGGGTGGCCAGTGTGGGTACTGCAGATAACCTTGGACGTCTTGGAGCCAAGACAATGGGGTTTTATGTCATTTCAACCCTGTTTGCCATTGTCACCGGCTTCTTCTTCGTTCAGCTCATTAAGCCCGGTGTTGGAGCTGAACTGGGGTTCCAGGTGCCGGTTGAAGACATAGCTGCGGGTACTGAAAAGTTCGGTCAGACGCTGATCAGGATCGTTCCGTCAAATATTTTTGATTCGATGGTTCAGGGCCATATGCTCTCCATTATCTTTTTTGCCATCCTGTCAGGCTTCTTCATCACCCGTGTGGGTGACAAGTCGCGGCTGTTAATGATGGATATGCTCAATGCAGCGCTGGATGTGATAATGAAGATCACTATGTTTGTCATCAGGTTCACCCCTGTGGGTGTCTTCAGCATCTCGGCAAAGGTAATCTCACAGCAGATTCTGCTGGGCAATGAAGTGAGTGAGGTGATCAGCAGGCTGGGGCTTTATTTTATTACGGTCCTTTTAGGTCTGTTCGTGCATGCCTTCATCACACTGCCTCTTGCAGTCCGGTTCATTGGCAGGGCCAATCCGATCAAACATATAAGAAACATGTCGACTCCTCTTCTAACGGCCTTCTCCACATCATCGTCAAATGCGACGCTGCCACTCACAATGGAGGCAGTTGAAAACAACAACGGAGTCTCAAACAAGATCGCCAGCTTCACACTGCCACTTGGTGCGACGATAAATATGAACGGCACAGCCCTCTACGAGTGCGTGGCAGTGATGTTCATTGCACAGGCCTACGGCATCGACCTCTCGATGGGACAGCAGCTTGTGGTTATATTCACCGCCCTGCTCGCTGCCATAGGTTCGGCAGGCATACCGATGGCCGGACTGGTTATGATGGCTGTGGTGCTAAAGGCAGTGGGATTGCCTCTGGAGGGTATCGGGCTGATACTTGCTGTAGACCGTATCCTCGATATGTTCCGCACGACCGTTAATGTTTACGGCGACACGTGTGCGGCTGTAATCATCGCAAAATCAGAAGGGGAAACTTTAAAAGTTTAAAGTTCAAAGGCAAAAGGAGAAAGGGCAGAAAATTAATGGGGCTCTGATTCCTCTGTCAGGTCGTGCCGGCAATCAGCCGCATGAGCCTCCGCAGCCGCTG
>JALOMO010000170.1 GCA_025455395.1 Bacteroidales bacterium | reverse complement strand
GAAAAGAAAACACTGTTCATGAAATTGTCAATTATGTCGTACAGGCTTCCCTCCGGTCCTGTGTAATATTCCATTCCGCCAGAAATAGTGAGGCCATCGGAAGGTTTGTATTTTATAACCGGAAGGAGCAGGAGGTCTTCCGAAGTGAAGTTGTAGACCGCTGAAACCGATGGAATAAGCTTACCGTATAGAAACTCGGCCTCAAGCCTTACCCCGGCAGAATGGTAATATTCCTTCATCTGGTAGTTGTATAGCCTGTTTACTGCCTCAGTCTGTAGCCTTGCATACTCAACCGGATCAAAGCCCGGCGTCATAAAAAGCTCATAAAGCTCCTCCAGGTCAGGTTCTGTACCTATAAGGGGGTCGTAAGGAGGTTCGTAGAAGTCAGATACTTTTTTGCCAGAATATTCTGCCGTCACTCTCCACCTGCCGCTGCTCCAGTCTCCTCCTAAAATCCAGTCAAGCTGAGGAAAGGGTATCTCCTCATTGCCTGCCTTTTCCTCAACAGGTTTACTGTATGCCAGTGTTCCGCGCATTACCACCGGCTCAATCACAGTCTCGAAGTCAATCCCGGCACTGTTAATAATATAAGGTACGCCTTTGATGTTAATCAGCGGAACCATTGGATTGGTGAAGTCAGCGGAGGCAAGTGTCAGACCGGGCATAAGTTCGGGCCCGTGATAGTATTGAAATCCTGCATCAAGACTCCTGAGAGTTATATCTCCGCGTGCCCCCAGGGAGTGATACCCCTCTTCCGTCATGAGACCCGTTGGTATCTCAATCTGAATATTATCAGGCACTTCTACCGGGCTGATAATGAGAACAGAAGGATTCCACAGCGGTGTTGCAACCACCGATAAACGAAAAAAGGAGGAGGGAGTAACAGTCAGTTCGGCAAGCAGGTTTCCCAACTCGGCATCCTCACGGTCAGGGCTGCGGAAGGTATAGTCTACAGGGTTGAAACGCGAGAGAGGAGAGGTAAAATCGCTCTTTCCCCATTTGACTATTTTCTGCCCAGCAGAGATGCTCATGAAGCTATTGTAGTATGTGCCCCATCCCTCTCGCAGTTTCAGCGAGTTTACATTCTCGCCGAACTGCTGACCCAGACGAACCCTCAGGTCAGCAAATCCCTTGAAGCTGATATTGTCAGTTGCCGTAAGTGTGAGGGTAGCGTCAGCATATGCTGCATTAATATTATGTTCATAATCGCCGGTGCTGAAATAAGATCCACCTCTGACGAAGCCTCCCGGAGTGAAGAGAGTACCCTGAGAATAAAGTGCAGGCGGCAGAAGTGAAACGGCCATTATTATTAAGGCTTTTCTTATCATGATCGTGTTTTACTGTAAAGATCATGATGATAAAAGAGAAGGTCGCCCTGACCGCACGGTACGTACGCAGTAAATTGAGTAAAATAGTCCGGTCCGCTCGGTTCAGACTTTTGCGGAACTGCCTGTTATCCCGGCTCTGTATTGGCTCGGAGTCTTGCCGGTGAATGACTTGAAAAAGGTGTTGAACGTTGATTTAGAGTTAAATCCCGAGTCGAAGGCAATGGCAAGTATTGTGTAATGCTGGTACCTGGCATCATTGATTCGGCTGATGACCTCCTTAACTCTGTATTCGTTGATGAAGGTAAAAAAGTTGCGGCCGTGCTTTTCGTTCAGTATTTCGGTGATGTGATACCTTGGTATTCCCGTCCTGGAGGAAATATCGTGGATGGTAAGGTCTCCGTTAAGGTAAGGTTTCTCCTCATCCATGAATTTAAGAAGCCTGGTAAGGTATTCTTCAGCCTGGGTATCCTTAAGTCCGCTCCTTGCATACTTCTCGTAACCGGGTTGTGATGTATCACCGTTTTCAACATATACATGGGCATTCTGGTCAAATATTTCAGGCTGTCTGATTGCATAAAAGCTGTAAGCAAAAGAGAAGAATGTAATCAGGATAAACACCAGGATGTAGGGATCATACGGAAACAGCCCTGCCATTATATCCATCCCTCCAAGAATGAATACGAGGATATATCCTGTATAAAAGGTTATTGAAAGGATCTTCAGCCAGTTAAGAGTAAGTTTTGCTGAGGTATAGGATACAATATCTCTCAGCCGTGCCTGGTGTTGACGAATCACAATAAAGGAAAGGATGCTATACACCGATATTGAGAGGAAGAAGCATATTCCGTAAACTATCCTCAGGGAAATGAACCTGTCAACGACGAAAAATCCGCTCAGGTCATCAAATATCGGGTCCTCACGGAAGATGACAGAAACGGTAAAAAAGACTGTAAAAGGTATAAAATGCAATCCGTTCCATGGTGAGAATCTGAGAGAAGGCATTGTCATGTGACGGACATAAAGGTAAAGGATAGGACCGTAGGTAAAGGCAATAAAAGGAAATGCGTACATATCCAGAACAGTCTGGTTTAACAGTGCAAAGATCAGCTCCGCACATATTAGGAATATCCATGCATTTATAAGTCTGTTTGCAGTTGTGTAAGGTCGCCTGGTAGCCAGAAGCAACCCGGCAAAAAATGACTGCGCTATACCTATATATAATATTGGTTCTACGAAATCCATGTGTGTGACAATTATCTGTAAAATTAACAAAAGGATAAAAAAATGGCTTATTTTTGATCAAAAGGTATAAAACAGAAACCCGATATGAGCATATTATTAAACGCCAGGTCCAAAGTGATTGTACAGGGATTCACAGGAAGTGAAGGTACATTTCATGCAACGCAGATGATTGAATACGGAACAAAGGTAGTTGGAGGGGTGACACCGGGCAAAGGGGGACAGAAGCATCTTGACCTTCCGGTCTTCAACACAGTCAGGGAGGCTGTCGCTGAAACAGGTGCTGACACATCAGTTATATTTGTGCCGCCAGCTTTTGCAGCTGACTCAGTGATGGAGGCAGCTGAGGCCGGCATCAGGCTCATTGTTACAATCACTGAAGGTATACCTGTAGCTGACATGGTAAGGGTAAAGGAGTATGTCAGCCGCTTCGACACTGTGCTGATAGGCCCTAACTGCCCGGGTGTGATAACTCCTGGCGAGGCAAAAGTCGGAATAATGCCCGGCTTCATCCATAAGAAAGGCAGGGTAGGGGTCATCTCAAGATCAGGAACACTCACCTATGAGGCTGTTGATCAGCTGACACAACTTGGCCTGGGACAGTCAACATGTGTAGGTATCGGAGGAGACCCTGTCATTGGGTCAACCACTCTTGACATCATAAAGATGATGATGAAGGACGACGGTACTGATGCGATCGTTCTGATTGGAGAGATCGGGGGAGAGATGGAGACCGATGCCGCATACTGGGTGAAGGAACACGGCTCCAAGCCTGTGGTAGGATTTATTGCCGGCCAGACGGCACCGAAAGGAAGAAGGATGGGACATGCAGGAGCAATCATAGGAGGGAAGAATGACACCGCCGAAGCCAAGATGAGGATAATGTCCGAATGTGGAATACATGTCGTTCAGTCACCGGCTGACATAGGAAAAACTGTTGCTGGAGTGCTGCATAAATAATTTTCTATATTTGTGCCCAAAATATATTGATATGAGACTACTTGAAGGAAAAACAGCAGTTATAACAGGAGGGTCAAGAGGTATTGGCAAAGGCATTGCCCTCAGGTTTGCAGCTGAAGGAGCCAACATCGCCATCACTGACATTGCAGATAATGATGTCTTCAAAGATACGGTCAGAGAGATAGAGGCTCTTGGTGTTAAAGTAAAAGGTTATATCTCCGATGCATCAAAATATGCTGATGCTGAGAAGGTAATTGACCAGATCACAGTTGACTTCGGAACAGTTGATATTCTTGTCAATAATGCCGGTATAACACGCGACACTCTTTTAATGAGGATGACAGAGGAGCAGTGGGACCTGGTTCTCACCGTTAATCTGAAATCAGTATTTAACCTCACGAAGGCCGCAATCAAGCCTATGATGAAGCAAAAGGGCGGATCGATCATCAATATGAGCTCTGTAGTAGGTGTGACCGGTAATGCAGGCCAGTCAAACTACTCGGCATCTAAGGCAGGTATACTGGGTTTCACAAAGAGTGTAGCCAAAGAGCTTGGATCAAGAGGTGTGAGGTGCAATGCAATAGCACCCGGATTTATTCTTACTGAGATGACAAGCAAGCTGTCAGAAGAGGTCAGGAATGAATGGGCGTCAAAGATACCTCTCCGCCGTGGCGGAACGCCTGAGGATGTAGCTAATACGGCTGTTTATATCGGCAGGGCGCTATTCCCTCAAGCACGAGGAAATGCAGCGAGACATAATTATTCCACACTTATTTCTTACGCGCCCTGCTTTTTTTATTGTATATATGCCTCCTTAGCTCAGTGGTAGAGCAGCTCACTCGTAATGAGCAGGTCGTGGGTTCAACTCCCATGGGAGGCTCGGGGCAGAGGCGAGTATAGAGCGTAGAGAAAAGGTAATCGGTAAGTGGTAATCGGTAATCGGTTCTGACTGACAACCGAAAACTGATAACTGACAACTGAAAACAGACTGCAGGACTGCAAGACCGCACGACTGCATGACATTATAAAGGCGGGAGTAGCTCAGGGGTAGTCCGCCAGTTGGCGGATCCCAAGCTGAGGGTCATTATAAGCGGGAGTAGCTCAGGGGTAGAGCATCAGCTTCCCAAGCTGAGGGTCGTGGGTTCGAATCCCATTTCCCGCTCAAACAAAAAGTCCCCGTCCGCCGGCTGGCGGATCGGGGGCTTTTATTATTTAGCCTGACCGACCATGGTTTACAGATGGGAGGGAAGGATAAATAATAAAAGCAAGCCACGTCAGTGGCGCTTTTTGTTTGAAGCAATTCCCGCAGGGATCTTGCGCCGCAGGCGCAACAATCCCATTTCCCGCACAATGATAGATGACTATGATGCCGGTGTGAATAACCGCGGGTGGAATCCGTCAACTGACGGATGGAACCCGTGGCAAAGCGTGACTAAAGTACAATTTCAGCCCTGAAAGGGCGACAGATTACCGATTAAGGCAGATCATCAGGATATTGTTCTGTAACTTCTTTCGCCCTTTCAGGGCTCCTTGCCGTTCTTGTGAGGTCTCTCACTGCTGACGCTTGGGGGTTATTCACATTTTGTCACTCCGTGACAACGCTCCTCCGGAGCCTTATGCACCTCCCGGTGCTATTTATTGTTATGATTGGCAATGCAGTATTGGCATTCTTGGTATTATAGTAATGGATATAATCCGGAGATCAATGCAAACAAATATCAAAAGTAAGCCACGTCAGTGGTGCTTTTTATTGAAACATAATTTTAACACGCTGGACCGATTTATCAGAACATTAACACGAACAGAAATAGAGAAGGTAGCCCCCTGTCAGTGCCTGTATTTCCAAAGGGGTAGCAAGACTTTTAAAAAATCAATAATTTATCATATAGCTTAATTGAACAGCACTTCTAGGCTCATTACTACCATCGCTTGCCTTAAGGGCAAAAGGACTGTCATTTTTGCTAACATATATGTTGGTGTATAGTAGTACCGTTGCGTTAGATACAGTCACCTTAAGTGTCGCATCGAACTCTTTTTGAACTGGTCCTATGATGGTTTCCCAGCTTGTTAGTTCTTCAATATTAAAGGTCAAATCCTTTTTTTCTGCACTAATTATTATTTCAGCGTTAGCATGACCACCTACTAAGTGGGTGCTGTTTATTTCATATTTGACATAATATTGATCGGAAGCCTCTTCACAATCACATTGGCAACCAAAATTGATCATTCCGAAAGCGACGATGAATACCAATATTAGTCCTATGCGCCACCATTGAACTTTGGATTTCGGCTGATTTAGATTCATTTCTTTGTCGCAATTCATAAATATAACTATATTTTGAACATTCAAATTAACCCTTGCTTGGTGTTATATATTACAGTGATATTACATAAGATGTATAGTTGAAGGGCTGCCTCATTCAAAGGTAAGAATTCTTTTTCTGGGGGGCACTTAAGCCATTTTTAGCATAATTCTAACTATGTTCCGCATTTTGTAATGCGGCAGTTCCATTCCGGGATCCTTACCCGCACGAGGTAAATGAAGCGAGACAATAGCGCCCCGGAAGACGATCTGGGGTCTTACTTTTGGTCCTGTTATCTTAAGCTACAATTAACAAATTTGATTTAGTGGGTAAAGACTCCAAAATTTTGCGAATATGTTTACCTTTAGTAGCCTGATAAGCAAGTTGGCAAGCATAAAAATAGATATCGAATGAAACAAATCTTTACAGCAATAACTTTTGTATTCATGAGTTATCTTTCTTATTGTCAATCTAATGTTGACACGATATTTCTTGATTCCAAGAAGGAGGAAGTAAAGAAAAAGAAAGGCATTTATTATAGAGTTCTTACTAAAGTAAATGACAGTTTATATAACTTCCAAGATTATTGGATTGAAGGAGTTCTTGACTTGACTGGCAATTTTTCATCAATAAATCCAAACGTACGTCAAGGAAAGTTTACATCGTATCATAAAAATGGGACAGTTGAAACAACTACATATTATAAAAACAATAATGCTATAGGATTATCTCATTTATATAATGATACAGGCCAGTTGGAATTTGAATATATTAGTCATATCGATAGTTTAGATAATGCAGATGCCTACAATAATGCTTTTGAAGATTTCCACAAGCATGTTTTAAAATATATAGATTATCCAGAAAGGGCAGCCAGAACTGGCAAACAAGGTATTGTATTTCTAAGTTTTTATATAAATGATTTTGGTCAGTTCGAAAGGCTAACAATATACAAATCGGTCGACCATGATCTTGACAATGAAGCGATAAGAGTTGTTAAATCATTTAATAAGTGGCCAATTCCAATATATAAAGGGAATCGCACTTGGATAAGATGTTCATTTCCGGTTGTTTTTCAATTATGATATTTATTGAATTACGCTTGCCAATAAAGGAAATAGTGCAAATGCTGAGTATGTCGCACAGAACATAAGACCTCTGACTGCTATTTTAGATCTTACTAATCAAACATGATGGGTCGCACCGTTTACAACACCATACTATCGACCGTCATGTGTAATCTTAACTGAACGAGTAATCAAAGGCAGCAGATGGATGCATAATTGAAACAAATGAATGATTTCCCAGACCTACGAACGGAATACCAAATATTACTAATTATTGTTATTATCATCTTAATAGCAGTAGTAAAACGATGGATATTCGAGATAAATCGGAAACGACGACGAGACTATTACAGAAATGTCTACCTGAAATCGGATGATTGGAAAAGAAAGAGGTTTGTTGTATTAAAGCGAGACAATTGGAAGTGTGTCTACTGTGGTTCACGAGCAACTGAAATCCACCATACAAAATATGCAAAATATGACATAGGAAGAGAACCAATAGATTGGCTAGTATCAGTCTGCAAGTCATGCCATGATGCCATGCATAATTAAATACTGCTCAAAGGCAATGACCTTAACCGGTTTGTTAGCCTATAAGTCATTTGAAAGGCAGCATCCCTTGGTCAATATCAGCATCTATCCCAGACAGATTTTTTGTTGAGCATAAGGCTGCCTATACGAAAATAACTATTTATTTACAGGGCGTAAATCATAAGTATGCATAGCATCATATCCTGTTGCCCAAAAGAAAGGAAAAAGGAAGAAACAACCTGCAACGATTGCACCAACATTAGCTTTTTCGTTCTTTTTAAGAAGACCATTAAAATCCTGATATCCATCCATAACCATAAGGATTGAGGTTTCAGCACCAGTTATTTTAGTGTCAGTAAGTTTATATGGAGTTGTGCCAACATTCATTCCATCCAGGTATAAAGTAGCACCATTAGGATTAGATGAAATTAGCGTTGTTGATGCGCAACCTGACAATAATAAAGTAGCAGATAAAACAATCGCCATTATTTTAGCAAGGTCCTTTTTTCTCATGATTATGAGCATTTGATTCATTGGATGCAAATTAAGTCAAAAAAACAAAAGCCAGTTTAAACTACTAAATTAATAAGACGCACCTTAAAATGCGTTTTGAAGTACTTAAAAAAGCTGCCCCCGATGTCATTGAATGCTCTAGACCGGGCGGGATTTGTAGATAGCTTTCTGGCTCAAGGGGATATGGCTATGATGCCGGAGGCATCAGATGTGAATAACCGCGGGTGGAATCCGTCAACTGACGGATGGAACCCGTGGCAAAGCGTGACTAAAGTACAATTTCAGC
>JALOMO010000083.1 GCA_025455395.1 Bacteroidales bacterium | reverse complement strand
CATCTGGCCCTCCTCCAGCATGCTGACCATATATCTGGTGCTGCCTCCAAACCCGAAGCGAAACTTCCATCCCTTCCTCTTAAGTATCTCATGTGCATAAACTGCTATAGCGAGGCTGGTGCCTCCTGCACCTGCCTGCATTGTCGCTCCGTCACGGAGAAGACCTGACTTTTCAAGGAATAATGCAGTCAGCTCGGCTATCAATAACCTGTCAGGGCTTTTGGTTATCTGCGTGGTTCCTGATACTATCTTTTCGGGTATACCAATCTTGTCGACAACCACCACACAATCAACATAATTACCTTCTATCTCCATAGGGAAACAGGGCAGGTCCACCAGGTTGTCTGTGACGACGATAACCTTTTCAGCATACATAAAATCTGCTTTCGCATATCCGAGCACACCCGTTGCCGAAGGGCCTCCGGTACCCTTTGCATTACCAAAGGAATCTGCAGCCGGTGCCGAAAGCACTGCTATATCAATTTTGACATCTCCATCCTGTATTGCCTGTACCCTTCCTCCGTGTGAGCGCAGAACAGCCATTCCCTTCATTCTGCCTTCCGAAACGAATCTGCCAAGTGGTCCGTTCATGCTTCCCTCAATGCGGTTCACCGTTCCGTTTTCGAGATACTCTATCACCGGGTCATTGCAGGGGAATGATGCTGAAGGAATCCATATCAGATCTTTCACTCCCATTTCAGAGGCTATCTCAAATATCTGGTTGCTTATCAGGTCGCCATCACGAAGATGATGATGGGTTGAGATGGTCATACCGTCTTTTAGCCCGCACTTCTCAAGCGCATCCCGAAGAGAGCTGATCACCTTGTTGTTATCTTCAGGATAATCAATACATGTCGATATGGATGGTGCATATTTTCTTCCGGTGGGGCGATGTTTGCCGACACCCTTGAAAGGTACAGCCTCACTGCCGTTGATCTCATCCGGCACCAGGCGGCCGGCCGCGTTCTCTGTCAATTTCATAACCTGACCATCTTAAATGTTATTCCTTGCCCGCCTCTTCAATCCAGTTTTCTGATACAATACCAAGACGCACAGCCAGATCTATTGTCTTCACTGCTCTGGCCACCACAGGCGGGTCTATCATCTTCGATCCCAGTGCCACCACGCCTAAACCAACGGCCAGTGCATCACGGTATGCGATAACGATTTTCTTTGCCTTATCAATCTCTTCAGCTGTCGGGGTGAAACCCTTGCGTATTACTGCAATCTGCCGTGGGTGAATGCAGCCCATACCTTCAAAGCCCATTGCCTTGGCTGACAGCACATTATTGAACAGTCCCTCCATATCACCAACATCTGAGAAGACTGAGTCTATCGCCTGGATTCCGGCAGCTTTTGCAGCCACGACAATACGGTTACGTGCATAAAGTGATTCGTGGCCCTCTTTTGTACGCTGCACACCAAGGTCAGCTGTATAATCTTCGAGTCCGATAGCCAATGCTACCACGTCAGGTGTTGCTGTAGCTATCTCATATGCCTTTTCAACACCCTTTGCACTCTCAATAATGGGCATGAGAAACACTGTCTCATGAAGGCCTTCCCTCTTCCTTATAGCAACAATTGTGTCGTTTACCATTCGCAGGGTATCCGGGTCTTCACATTTAGGAACAAGGATAAGATGCACATTATGAGGTATTACACTCTCAAGGTCACTCAGTCCCCTCTCTCCCTGGTTTATCCTTACCATTCTCTCTGCTCCATAGAAATTCACTGCTCTCAGGGCATTCCTGACAAGTATCCTTGCCTCATCTTTTCTTTCAGGAGCAACAGAATCTTCAAGGTCAAGGATAACACCATCCGGAGAATGGAGACCTGCATTCAGGAACATGCCCGGATTGTTTCCTGGAAGGTATAGTCTTGAGAAACGGAATCTTTCACGGGCTGAGTGATAGGTGTTCTCAACTATCATCTCAGGCAGGAATGATGCTTCGGTTCCGGTAAGTGCTTTTACCGCAGCTTCGACTCTTGCAGCTATCACGAAGGGGAGGGCACCACTGTCATTGATTGATAGTTTTGCGTTCTTCACACCGAAAAACTCAAGCAGTTCGCGGCATTGTTTCTCAATAGCCCTGCCGTACATGCTTTTAACCTTTGATTTAAGGTTTAGTTCAGCTCCACCTGAGTCTGTGAGCTCCAATGTTACTTCAATGTCTGACCTGACCTTTGGTCCGGCATTGCCGGTAATTGCCTGCTTCATCTCCGATCGCCTGGGTAGTTTATACAAATTTAATTATTTATCCAAGATAACTCAGCAATATCCCTGCTGCAATAGCCGAACCGATCACCCCTGCTACATTGGGGCCCATGGCATGCATCAGAAGATGGTTTGTTTTGTCTTCTCTCAGGCCTTCCATTTCAGATACGCGTGCACTGTCCGGCACAGCTGAGACACCTGCATTTCCTATCAAAGGGTTGATTTTATCACCCTCTGGCAGGAAGATATTCATGATCTTGGCAAATGCCACACCTCCAAATGTTGCAAATCCAAAGGCACAGGCACCCAGTCCGAAAATCATCACCGACTCCCTTGTAAGAAAAACATCGGCTTGTGTTGATGCACCAACGGTAAGACCTATTAAAATTGTAACTATGTCTATCAATGATGTTCTGGCTGTTTCTGCCAGCCTTTTGGTAACCCCTGACTCTTTAAGCAGGTTGCCGAAAAACAACATGCCAAGCAGAGGAAGAGCACTGGGGGAAATGAAACATGTCAGGAGAAGTCCGAAAACAGGAAAGAGTATTTTCTCAGTCCTTGTAACGGCCCTTGGAGGTTTCATACGTATGAGTCTCTCTTTCTTAGTTGTCATGATTCGCATAATGGGAGGCTGTATTACCGGTACAAGGGCCATGTATGAATAGGCAGCTATTGCAATGGGCCCAATCAGATTCTTCACGGTAGTTCCGTCAGGGAGGATATTGACGCCGTTTGCCAAACGCGATGAAAGAAAGATTGCAGTGGGGCCGTCAGCACCTCCGATAATACCTATGGCTGCTGCTTCAGGTCCGGCAAACCCCAGGAGCAGGGCACCGATAAATGTAACGAAGATTCCAAGCTGTGCCGCCGCACCAAGCATCAGGAGGCGAGGATTCGATATCAGCGATGAGAAGTCGGTCATTGCCCCTATACCCAGAAAGATAAGGGGAGGGTAAACACCCTTCATTACCCCGAAGTAGAGATAATTGAGTACGCTCCCGTCCTGGTATATGCCTATCTGAAGATTTAGCCCTCCGTCACTGAAGAATGGAATGTTGCCGATTAATATGCCGGTACCAATGGGAACAAGAAGCAGGGGCTCATATTCATATTTTATTGCCAGGAATATAAAGATAAGGCCAACAACGATCATTATCAGGTTTCCCGATGTGGCATTCCTGAAACCGGTATATGCCCAGAACTGAATCAGTCCGTTCTTTAATTGTCCGTTGCCGGGATCTGAAGCCTGGTATTGCGGAATAGGGTTGATATTTTCTATGCCGGCTGCCGTACGAGCCTTTTCTCTCTCCCGTTCCGGCTTAACAAATGCTGTCCATGCCAGTGAAACGATCACCAGCAATCCGATCATTGTCAATGCCTTTCTGCTTTTCATAATCAGTTCAGTTCAATTAAAACCTCATCCTGAAGCACTGATTGTCCCTGAGAAATATTCACTTTGGTTACTCTCCCTGCTGCCTCAGATTTTATGGCATTCTCCATTTTCATTGTCTCAAGAGTGCACAGGGTCTGTCCTGAAGCAACCTCATCACCCGGTCTGACAAGGACCTGTATTATCACCCCAGGCAGTGGAGCCTTCACCTGGGATACTTTACCCTCACCCCTGCCTGAAGCGGGAGCAACAGTTTTTTGTGTCTTTTGCGTTGTGATTGGCTGTATCGGTTTCAGCTTCGGCAGTTCATGATGAATTTCAACGTTGTAGGTAGTACCGTTTACCTCAATTGTGGCCATATTGCCATCAATATCAACAATTTCTACCTCGTATTGGTTTCCGTTTACAGTAAACTTATAGTTTTTCATCTCTTGGGTAAGTCAATCAGATATTATGATCCTAAAGGTTTTTCATATTATACAACTTTGAGCTCCATGGTGAGTAGTTCTTTGACACACGCTTAATGGTTATTACACCGCTTTCAACATCGTGCAGTTCACTCATGTAGGAATAGAGCGCCATTGCAATGGCCGCATTCACCTCACCGGAATGCATTTTCTTTGCTGTGACGACCTCTGCCGGATCGATCCCTCTCTTACGGGCAAAGCTCTTTAATCTGAAGTTCATGATAAATGTAAGCACATACCTGAAAAAGAGGTAGACAAGAATAAGAGAAAGAAAGACAATACCCACGCCCACCATCACTATTGTCCATGTCAGTGAATCAATTACAGGTTCGGCAGCTGATAATAAAATCTGAAGTCTCATTGTTTCTTACTAAAGGGGTATGTTACCGTGTTTCTTCATTGGTCCGGGATCTTTCTTGGTTGAGAGGGTTCTTAACGCTCTGACCACCCTGAACCGTGTATTTCGCGGCTCTATCACATCATCAAGGTAACCATAGCGTGCAGCTTCGTATGGATTTGCAAATTTTGAGCGGTACTCCTGCTCTTTTTTACTTACATAATCCTTTCTCTCCACGGGGTCGCTTATCTCACTTATAGTTTTGCCTTCAAGCACTTCAATGGCTCCCTGTGGACCCATCACGGCAATCTCTGCTGTAGGCCATGCATAATTAATGTCACCCTTAAGCTGTTTTGATGACATAACACAATGAGCACCTCCATATGATTTGCGGAGTGTAACGGTCACCTTCGGAACACTGGCCTCACCGTAGGCAAACATAAGCTTTGCTCCGTGGATAATTATGCCGCCGTATTCCTGGGCTGACCCGGGCAGAAAGCCTGGCACATCAACAAAAGTCACAACAGGAATATTGAATGCATCGCAGAAACGGATGAATCGTGCTGCTTTTCTTGATGCCTCGATATCAAGCACCCCGGCCAGGTAAGCCGGCTGGTTAGCGACGATACCAGCAGGCATGCCGTCAAATTTTGCAAAACCGACAACAATATTCTTTGCATAGGCTTCATGCACCTCAAGAAAATCGTGGTAATCGACAACCCTGCTAATGACATCCTTGACATCATAAGGCTGGTTTGGACTTTCAGGAATGATATCATTCAGGTCATCCTCAAGCCTGTCGATAGGGTCATCACATTCTGTCTGGGGCGGCTCCTCGAGGTTATTCTGCGGCATAAAGCTGAGCAGTTTTCTTATCAGTTCCAGACCCTCCTGTTCCTCCTCAACAACGAAATGAGCCACACCTGATTTTGTTGAGTGCACCTTTGCGCCTCCGAGGTCATCAATGGAGATATCCTCTCCTGTCACGGTTCTGGCGACCTTTGGCCCTGTAACAAACATGTAGCTGCTCTTGCTGCTCATTATGATGAAATCAGTAAGTGCGGGTGAATAGACCGCACCGCCGGCACAAGGACCGAAGATGGCAGATATCTGAGGAATAACTCCGGATGCAAGAATGTTTCGCTCAAAGATCTCGGCATAACCGGCAAGGCTCCTTACCCCTTCCTGTATCCTTGCTCCGCCGGAGTCATTAATGCCAATCACAGGTGCGCCCACCTGCATCGCCTGATCCATTATCTTGCATATCTTCTGAGCGAAGGTCTCTGAGAGAGAGCCCCCGAAAACAGTGAAATCCTGTGCAAAGACATAGACCACACGCCCGTCAATTGTACCATGACCGGTAATAACTCCGTCAGACAGAAATTTCTTGTCGGCAAGCCCAAAGTCCTCTGTGCGGTGTGTGACAAACATATCATACTCCTCAAAGCTGCCTTCATCAAGCAATAAAGTAATGCGCTCCCTGGCGGTCAGTTTTCCCTTCTGGTGCTGGTCATCAATCCTCTTGTCACCACCACCGAGACGTGCCTTCTTCCTGAAATCCAGGAGCTGCTGTATTCTTTCCTGACTGTTCATTTAATCTGTGTATTATCTCTTTGTGATACTCTTATTTTCACATAATTCCGTAAGCACTCCGAATGTTGATTTGGGATGCATGAATGCAATACTCAATCCCTCAGCACCACGTCGTGGCTGAATATCTATAAGCTTGATCCCTGCTGCCTCTGCCTCCCTTAGCCTATCCTCGATATTTTCAACTGCAAAGGCGATATGATGAATACCCTCACCCCTCTTTTCAATGAATTTACTGACCGGCCCTTCCGGATCAGTCGATTCGAGTAACTCAATCTTGGTCTGACCAACCATAAAGAATGCGGTCTTAACTCTCTGGTCAGCCACCTCCTCTATGTTGTAACATTTCAGACCCAATACGTTTTCATAGAAAGGAATAGCTTCGGCAAGAGAATTGACTGCAATGCCAATATGCTCAATATGAGTAGGTTTCATAGGTTCTTCTGAATTAAGCGGATGTGAATTTGATTGCGCAACATAATCTTATTTGACACTGCCTCAAAAGATAAATATCATGTTTTCGAACTTTTTTAGATATATTCAAATCCACCTGGTTCACCAGGTGATAACACCGGATGGTCATCATCACGGAAATAATTCGACAATGTAAATAAGGAAGAAGTCAGAATGGAAATTCAGACGGTGCAGACTCCATTTTCTTTGCTTCGGGTTTTTTTGCCACCTCGTGCAGAGGATTACCGTCAACGAAAATTGCTTTATAGGGTTTGGTAGGGCATGCATGTTCACAGGCTCCGCATCCGATACAAATATCATCAATCACCTCAGGGATAAGCAGGTTACCTTCGTATGGCACCATGGCACATGCCTTAGTGGGGCAGTGTTCTGAACAGGCACCGCATGCCGTTTTCTCAGTTGCAACGATACAGTTGTCCTTAATAAATACTGCCTTACCGATCCGTGTCAGTTTCTTTGCTTCCGGCATAAGTGGCATTATGGCACCGGTCGGACATATATCAGTGCACAATGTGCAGTCATAGTTACAGAACCCGCGGTGAAAATCCATCCTCGGTTGCATGATACCGGCAATTCCAAATTCACTTACCGAAGGCTGAAGTACGCTGGTGGGGCAGGCAGCCACACATAGAGAGCATGCTGTACAGCGGGAGATGTAGGAGGATATACCTGATGATCCGGGAGGAGAAACAGGGTAGAGCCGATCCTCCTTAACCGTTGAGTCTTTTGTCGGAATCGGAGTGGTTGTATTCTGGGCCCTCAAGATCTGAGATCCTCCGGCAATCATCAACAGTGAACCAGCAATGAAATTGCGTCTTGAGGTATCCGGTACGGCAGGCTCAGCGGAAGATCTGAACCTGACAAGGCCGTAAGACATAGCTTTTTCATTACAAGCCTCAAGACAGTTAAAACAGTTGACGCATCTGCTGACATCAATGTGCTTGTTCAGGAAGTCAATGCAAGATGATTTGCATGACATAGCACACCTCCCGCATCTATTGCACTTTTCCTCATCAAACCTTATTCTGAAAAGAGATATCTTACTGAGAAATCCAAGAAATGTACCCACAGGACAAACCGTGTTGCAGTAGAGCCTTCCGTATCTGAAGGCCAGGAGACCTATCAGCAGCAGAAATGCAACAGGGATTGCATATACAGCCAGTTCATATGGTTTTATGTCAATCTTGTAAAGGGTGTAGATGTCAAACTTGCCGAGAAGGCTGGCTAAAAGGTTGTTAATGAAGATTGCCGCCGGCTTGACAAAATAAGTCATAAACCTGCCGAAGATACTGTATGGATCGAGGATTGTAAGCACGTATACTCCTCCGATGAGCAGAATACCTGCTGTAAGGGCAAGAATAAAATAGCGGAGTATAGTATAAGGTTTTCTGAAGGCATATTTCCTAAACCGTCTCTTTACAAGACCACCTATTCTGCTAATGACATCCTGGAGGATACCCAACGGACAGAGGAAAGAACAATAGGTTCTCCCTGACAGAGCTGTAAGGATCAGTATTACAACAAAGCCGGTTGCAGTGGCAACACCTGCAATGATAAATTTCAGAAGTGACGGGATAAACTGAAGGTATAACAGAGGGCCGAAAGCCTTTTCAGGCACCATACCTCTGAAATCAACAAAGAGAAATGAAAGCAGCACCAAAACTATGCAGGAAAAAACAATTCGAATATGTCTAAGTACCACTGACCTCATGAAACCTTACATCTTTATCCTGTGGATATTCAAAGTTGCCAGGTCCATTTTCCCTATTCCCATCGCTGCTGCAACAGGTATATAATCAATTTTTTGCGGCTCAAGGCCCATCATCTTTGCTGCGGCGGCATCAGCAGCCACCCAGTCAGTGGAGATAATCATGGATTTCATATTGGTGATATCTTCCTTTGATACTCCACGGGGACCGTTCCGCATCATTACATTATAAGCATCAATTATATTCAGTTGCGGCTTTTTAGTATAAAGTGCATAATCAGCAATGCACTGATGCAGGTTATTCGCATGCCAGTAGCCTCTGTCCCATACTACCCCCATCATATTCTTCAGGGCAGCTGTCATCCGGGTTGAGCTGTGATGCTTTAATACAGGAGTGTTTATGAAAACGTCGCACTCAAGAACCAGTTGATGAACCTTGGTCTTCGTAAGCTTCTTGCCATTAGGAATAGTTATTTCCTGATAATAGCTCTCAGAGTTTCCCGGTACCATCTTTCCGCCAGCATCTTTCACAGCTCTCTGGATTCCTGAGTTCTCGTAGCATTTTATCCAGTTATCGCAGGTGTTGTCAAAAACATATACTTCTTTGGCTCCTGCCTTGAAACAATGCTCTACGACTCTTTTTACCAGAGCCGGGTTAGTGTTGGCGCCCTTTTCAGGAATTACATCCCATCCGATGTTAGGTTTTACAAGTACTTTTTGTCCTTTGCTGACAAATGACCCTATTCCTCCAAGTGCCTGAATGCCAATATCAAACATAGCTGCGGGCTCACCCCCCATTATGGCAACCAGGTCATAATTAGCGCCTTGTGGTAATGGTCTTCCGGCCAGTACTTTTTCAAATCGTCCGAGACTCATAAAGGTACCTGCTGCCAGACCGGCACCAAGTGAACTACGTAAAAAACCTCTTCTTTTCATACCCGTGAATGCTTTCCTTTTACCCCAAAATGAAAGTGTGCAAATTACAACTTTTTTTAATATATAGCTTCTCAATTCTTATATTAGCAGGCTGAGAGCGCTACTGAGGGCTTTAGAGGCTGAGGCACTTTAAATGTTAAAAAAACTAAAACCGATGAAGGTATTATACTATGATTGTTTTTCCGGGATCAGTGGTGACATGAATCTGGGGGCAATGCTTGATCTGGGTGTCAGCCGTGAAGTACTGGTCAGTGGATTGCAAAAACTGAATATAAGCGGCTGGAGACTGGAGATATCATCAGACCAGAGGCATGGCATATCTGGGACGAAAGTGACGGTAATAACTGATGATGCATCAAGCCTGGCAAATGATGATGATCACAACCATGATCATTACCATCATGATCACACTAACCACCCCCATGATCATGGGACCAGCCATCACCATTCCCATGACCTCAGCCACAGGAAAACTGATAATGTCCAGAGAAACCTTGATGATATAGTAAAGATCATAAGAAACTCTGCCCTGCCTGAAAATATCACTGAACTTTCAGTAAAGATATTTACGATCATTGCTGAGGCGGAAGCTGCCGTGCATGACAAGCCTGTAAATGAGATCCACTTTCATGAAGTAGGCGCTGTTGATTCAATTATTGACATTGTTGGTTCAGCAATATGCTTCACCGCCCTGGGTGTTGATAAGATTTATGTAAACACCATCGAGCTGGGCAGCGGAATGGTGAAGTGTGACCATGGCCTTTTTCCCGTTCCTGCACCTGCCACTGCAAGGATCATCAGGGGTTTTCCGGTACATACCGGGGGCGTTGACTTTGAGGCTACAACCCCGACGGGTGCAGCAATCATTGCTGCAGTTGCCACACCTGCACCAGAGGGATTGAAATTCACAATAGAGACTTCAGGGTATGGCATTGGTCAGAAAAACAACCCCTCACGACCCAATATATTAAGGGTCTTCCTGGCTGATACTGATGAAGAAACAAGCAGTGGACACCAGGCTGTCATTGTTGAGTGTAACGTTGACGACATGAACCCTGAACTATGTGAATACGTTTCTCAAAAGCTTTTTAATTGCGGTGCCAGGGATGTCTTCTTCACCCCCGTCATCATGAAAAAAGGAAGGCCTGCCTTCACAATAAGTGTTATCTGTGAAGAGGAGAATATTGACTCAATAAGAGAGGTCCTTTTCAGCGAATCAACTACTATTGGTTTGAGGATTTTTCATTTCACAAAGGAGACTCTGCAGAGAGAGTTTGAAGAGATAGATACCAGGTTTGGCAAGGTTGTCATAAAGAAGTCATTCTACAACGGCCGTCTTGTCTCCGCAAAACCTGAAGCTGACCGCTGCGCTGTTATAGCGGCAGAGACGGGTATTCCAATGAAACAGGTCTTAAATGAGATTATCGCCCTGATAACAAAATGATTATGACCCTGAGAGAGAAACAAAATAAACTAAAGGAAATACTCTATGATGTCGAATCGGCCATCATTGCACTGTCAGGTGGTACAGACAGCAGTTTTCTCGTCAGTGTCGCTTCAACGGTGGGCAGCAATAAATTTATGGCTGTAACGGTAAACACTCCCTATATGTTTGCATCCGAAGTCATTGAGGCTGCTACGTTTTGCAGAAGTGTCGGGATGAAACACAGGGAGATAACCTTTGGCATACCTGATTCCGTAACCGGGAACCCGCCTGACAGATGCTATCTTTGCAAGACTGTAGTTATTAAAGCTATCAGAAATGTTGCGGCGGATGAGAAGATAGAGACAATATTTGACGGTACTAACGCAGATGATGTGAATGATTACCGTCCCGGGATGAAGGCGCTTGAAGAGCAGAAGGTCAGAAGTCCGCTTCTGGAAGCAGGGCTTACCAAGGAGGATATCAGGGCACTGGCACGTGAGGCAGGTCTGGAGATAAGCGAGAAGTTGTCAAATACATGTCTCCTGACACGCTTCCCTCACGACACATTTATCACACCGGCTGAACTGAGAAAGGCAGAAAAAGCAGAGATCTGCCTTGCTGAGATGGGTTTTACAGCCTCACGGATAAGGGTTCACGGTGAGATTGCCCGCATCGAACTGAGAAAAGAGCAGATATCCAGGATCATTGAGGAGGAGTTAAGAGACAAGGTTATATCAGCATTAAAAGGGCTGGGCTACAAATATATCACCATTGACCTTGAGGGTTACAGAAGCGGAAGTATGAATAAAACAAGTTGAAGAGATGAATGCAGGAGAACTGGAAAAGATACTTAAAGGTATAAGCAACGGATCGGTCAGCGTTGATGAAGCGATGGAGAAACTGAGGAACTTTCCTTACAGTGATCTCGGGTTTGCCCGTATAGATCATCACCGTGAATTGCGTACCGGATATCCTGAGATTGTATACTGTGCAGGGAAGACACACGAACAGGTCAGGGCAATTTTCGCCGTAATGCAGGATCACGAGAACAATATAATCGGGACACGCGCAGAAAAGGAGTTGTTTGAATATATAAGCCCCTTCTTCCCTGATGCGGTCTATTATGATGTGGCACGGATCATAAGCATGCAAAAGAAGCCAATTGCTCCTCCTCCTGCAAGGATAGCCGTAATTACGGCAGGTACCTCTGATATTCCGGTAGCCGAGGAAGCCGCCGTCACGGCTGAGTTGCTGGGCAACAATGTATTAAGGATCTACGATGCCGGGGTAGCCGGTATACACAGACTGGTTGACAAGCTGCCAGAGATACGTGGGTGCAGGGTGGCAATTGTAATTGCCGGTATGGAGGGAGCATTGGCCAGCGTCGTCGGGGGCCTTGTTAATATGCCGGTGATAGCAGTACCTACAAGTATCGGGTATGGTGCTTCATTCCAGGGTATTTCTGCCCTTCTGGCAATGCTGACCAGCTGCGCTGCAGGTGTTACCGTAGTCAATATTGACAATGGTTTCGGAGCAGGTTTTTCAGCCAGCAGGATCAACAGGATGTAGTTTACTATGCAAGAGCCCATCCTTCTCTCAACAGCCTACTTTCCTCCTTTAGAATACTTCAGCCTTATAGCCCGTAATCGAAAGGTAAGGATCGAAAAATGGGAGAACTTCCTGAAACAGACCTACCGTAACAGATGTACGATACTTGGAACAAACGGCCCACTGACACTTACTGTTCCGGTGCTGCGAGGCTCATTCCACAAGACCGCCCTTAAAGACCTGGAAATAGACAATACACGACGGTGGAGGGATCATCACCTGCGGAGTATAATCTCTGCCTGCGCGACAGCGCCGTTCTTTGAATATTATTTTGATGTAATAGAGGGAGTTGTCCGTAAACCATTCAGGTTTCTTCTGGATCTGAATAATGAAGCTCTTTCCGCTGTTTGCGAAGCCATCGGGATCACTGCAGAGATATCATTCACAGATATCTATCAGCCACAAGAAGTTGCACTCAATGATTACAGATATCTCATTACCCCAAAAAGGCCTTCAATATTGGAAAATTACTCTGAAACGGCATATATTCAGGTTTTCAGGGCCAAATTCGGGTTTGTCCCCCGGCTGAGCATCATTGACGTACTGCTTAATAATGGTCCAGGGACCGGAGCACTGGTGCTGAGGTCCCTGGAATCGAAATAACAATTGTCTGCAACTAAAACTTAATACCAACTGTCAGTGCGCCGTTAATATCTCTGTTATCAATATTTGTCGGTTCAAGCCATCCATCGGGATACATCATATATACCTCACTGTTCAGTTGTCCGGCCACTGACAGGTCAACATAAAAATTCTTCTGTCTGTAACCGATCCCGCCACTGAGATTGATAAAATCACTGCTTTCATTGAGTGAACCCTCCTTGAAAGCCGACTGTGTATAGCCGGCACCTCCTCTCAGGTAGAGAGACCCGAGGCGTATCTCAGCTCCAAGTCTCAGTGTGGCTGCGCCCTTCAGTTCTGTCCTCAGCTCATCGTTTTCACTGATAAAATTGTAACCGTCAAGACCATAGCTCAGGTAAGCCTTTGAATAATCAACATATTCAAAGTCAGCACTTACAAGAGCAAACATGCCGAGTTGCAACGCGAGTCCTGTATTAAACCGCCATGGAGTGGTAATCCGATAGGCGTAATTCTGCGGTGTCTGCTCAACCAGAGGGTCAGCGTCATCACTGCTGTCACCTGGTGTGTCATTGTCAAGAAAGGCAGAGAGATTACTGTAGAAAACTTCATCAATTTTATAAACGGTAGGTGATGCAAAACTGAATCCAAGTCTCAGGCTCTCGAGAGGTCTCAAGATTATGCCGCCCTTGAAATTCCACCCGGTTCCTGATGCATTGAAATGATCTGTATAGTTAAAATTGACCAGGTCAGGAACATTGTTTTCTGTATCTTCTTCGCTGTGCAGATAGTGTCCAGTATACTGCAGGGCCTGTATTCCGAATCCTGCTCCTATATATAATATATCAGAGATGTTTGCACCAAAGGCAATTGTATGGTCACCGGTATATCCTCCGTTATCGATTGTTCGTCTGGTACGCTGACCGTACGCCGGATCCATCTCGCCGTAATATGAGAATATTGAAGCGTATTCGGTAAAGCTTCCTGAAAGTGTATCAATAAGCCATGCCTCGTACGCCATATATGGGGCTGAGGTATAATCAATCAGTTCCCATGTATTATATCCGTATGCACCTGCTGCCCAGTAATCAGCCATAGAGCTTGCTTCGCTTACGCCGTCGATAACGGTATATTCCCTGAAATCATTGGTCTGGTTATATGTATAAGCAAAACTTAACCCGACGAGTCCTGAACCGCTGCCCATGGTTCCTGCTGCAACCAGGCCTGCGCTGCCGAGGTTGAACTCGTTAATATCGTAAATTGAATTGTACCCGTTATAGTTTGTTTCCGTGTTCCGGAACAGCATGTTGGTTGTCACAGCAAATTCCGTGGAACGAAATACCGCAGCAGCTGCAGGGTTAATTGCTATTGATGATATATCACCTCCTAAGGCTGTGAATGCACCTCCCATAGCATTAAAGCGGGCCGAGCCCTGGTAAAATAACCTCGAGTATCTCAGCACATCATCCATGTTCTGTCCGCTCACCATAAGGGGCAGAAGCGTAAGTGCCGATGCTATTATTAAAGTTATCTTTTTCATTTGACTGGTTTTTTGTTGGTATACGATCCCTCTTGCTCCTGCATATGCGGAACATACAATCAACTAATTATATGATAAATTTATCTTCTCCTACCACCTCCGCCAGATGAAGATGCGGCGCCGGATGATGAGGATGAACCTGATGAAGATGACCCGGAGCTATAAGATCCTGATGAAGAAGATCTTGACACTCCCGATGAAGAGTTGCTGTAGCTGCCTCCCGAATATGATGAGCTTCTTGTACCTGAAGAGCTGCTGCTGCGTGACGGAGCAGAATACTGTACCGATGACCTCGAGGGTGAATAGCTTGACCCTGTACTGCCTGACCCGCTGCTCCTGGTCTGGACACTTGACCCGGTGTTGCTCCTTGCAGGTGTACTGTAACTGCTGCCTGAACTGCTGCCTGGGGAGACACTGCGGCTGTTGTTATATGAAGGCCTTGAACTCATCTTCGGGTTATTGTAGCTTGGAGTATAAGTTCTCTCAGTAGTCTGGTATTGTGGTTTGTTAACACTCTGTGTCTGTGTTTGCACCCTGGTTCCGCTCTGTGTCTGATACTGAGGTCTGTTTGCACTCTGTGTCTGTGACTGAGACTGTGGTCTGCTGGTAGTCTGTGTTTGTGTTTGTATCTGAGACTGAGGCCTGTCCTGAGCCAGAGTACCGGAGGCATCACGTCGGGCATAAGACTGTGTCTGTACAGTGTTATTGTAGCCTGATTCTGCTCTTCCTGCAGTTCCTGC
>JALOMO010000169.1 GCA_025455395.1 Bacteroidales bacterium | reverse complement strand
CAGCAGCTCCTTCAGGTTCTCACCACGAGAATGCTTCATAGTCCATCCAGTTGTTGTGAAGTCTCAGTGTCTGTTCAATTACATCACGTACGCACCCTTCACCTCCGCGTTTCCCCGAGATGTATACTGATATCTGCTTTATCTCACTGTCCGCATCGCTGGGGCACACCGGAAGACCAACCATTTTCATCACCTCATAATCAGGTATATCGTCACCCATGTAAAGTATATGTTTCGGGTCAATATCCCATTTCCTGATGAGCTCCCTCATACTCTCCTTCTTTGTACGCGAGTTAAGGTATATATCATTGACGCCTAGCGTCTTAAGTCTTTTGATGTACTCTTTTGAGTTGGCGCCGGAAATCACCCCTACATGGTATCCCTTTTTAACTGCCAGCTGAATCGCATAGCCGTCTCTGAGGTTAACCGTGCGAAGGGGTATACCCCATACCGACATGGGGATGGTCTGGGTTGAAAGGACTCCGTCAATATCGAATACAAAGCCTTTGACCTGTTGAAGCTCTTCCTTAAAGTTGGTCATCTCCCCTTTTCTTTATAAAAATCTATGATCATTCTGCTGATGATCCGGTACATTTTCTGGTATTCAGGTGAGAAAGATAGTAATTCAAGATGACTTTTTATTACCCGGGTATCATGTCTCACAGCAGGACCAGTCTGTGCGGCTGATGGTCCGGCATGCAGGGCTTTTCTGGCAGTCTCCTCAATCAGGGGTCGCATCAGTTCAGGGTCAAACCCTGCCCCTGAGGCAATTGCTTCACCCGTGGTCATCATGAAATTGGAGAAGTTATTTGTAAAAACAGCTGCCACATGCAGGTATCTGCGGCGTTCAGAATCACAATCCCAGGCACCGGCCCCTAACTGGTTACCCAGCTCTTTCAGTACTTTAAGCGTGCTCTCATCTGTTGCTTCAACGAAAAAGGGGACCTTTGATAAATCTGGTATGAAACCTTTTGTAAAGGTCTGCAGCGGGTAAAATACTCCGGCACGGCTGGTGCGCATGAGTGCAGAAAGGGGTACGCTGCCTGCAGTATGTACAATGACAGTATGATCAGGAACGGTAACGGCAGATGCAACTTCTGATACAGAACTATCAGTCACAGCCAGGACAAGAATATCACAATTATCGGGGACAGACAGGTCTCTTCTCCATTCTGCCCCTGTTGCAGCTGCAAGTACCGCCGCACTGGCACCGCTGCGCGAGGCTACTGACAGTATATTATGGCCGGCAGATATGATCCGGGCAGACAAGGCCTCCGCAACATTGCCGGCACCGATAAATGATATATTAAAGGCAGACACGTGCGGTGTAGCTTGTTCATTTTACCCTTGCGGAAACTTATTTACCGTAGTCGTAAGATGATACCGCCGTCACCTTTATCTGGTAGATCTTATAAGGAGAGTATTGACCTGAATTGCTGTTGTTCATTAGATAAGTGCAATCATAGAAATATTCTCCTGAAACAACAACCTCCGACCCCTGTTCGATCTGGGTCAGTTCACCCATAAATTCCTGAGGATTGCAGAAATAGAAAATCGAGTAAGGGTCATATACGGGTGTAAACTGAGCCAGGTTTTTATCAGCATTGTATGAAATATATGCGTGGCCCTGGTTTATTGAATCCAGCCTGTCCCCGTCACAACCGCACTTTGGCTGTTTTTTGCAGCCAGTGTCTGATATTACCGCCAGTATTACCAGCAGTGTCAGTACTCCCGAAGCCAGAATCTTCTTTATATTCATCATTTTATTCTGTTAGTCGACTGCAAATTAACGCTTATTTTCCTGCAATGCAAAAAAGAAAGGCTGTAACTCGCATCACAGCCTTCCATTTCTTAATATAGATCAAACTTATGCCTGTGCTGTCGGGCCGCCAAAAGTAGCCGGCATGACCGGTCCTGAACCCTTGATTTCACGTATAGTGCCGTGAACAGCCTCATATTTTAAGATATTGTCATTCAGGGCTGCGACAAACCGTTTGGCATGTTCAGGAGTAAGAATAATCCTGGACATAACTTTCGGTTTCGTCACTCCGGGCATTATCCGGATGAAATCGATAACAAATTCAGCCGGTGAATGAGTAATTACCGCGAGGTTTGAATAAACCCCCTGTGAAACCTCCTCACTCAGCTCTATGTTTAACTGACCCTGATTCTTGTTGTCTGACATGGCTTTGTAGTTTAGTCCTGTTCCACTTCTTTTGTGCTGTGACCGGCATGAACAAGGGCCTCATAATCATCAAGAGAGCCTACAATGACGTTTGTATACTCCCTGAGTCCGGTTCCTGCCGGTATCAGGTGACCAACAATGACATTCTCCTTAAGGCCCTCAAGGAAATCTATCTTTCCTAAAATGGCTGCCTCGTTTAGAACCTTTGTCGTCTCCTGGAATGAAGCAGCCGAGAAGAAGCTGTTTGTCTGAAGAGCAGCACGGGTGATACCCTGCAGGACCTGCTGTGAGGTTGCCGGGATTGCATCCCTTGCTTCAATCACCTTGAGGTCACGACGCTTCAGAACCGAGTTCTCATCTCTCAGCTTGCGGGCGGTAATAACCATTCCCGGACGCAGTGTCTGACTGTCACCGGCATCAAGAATAATTTTCTTGCCATAAACCCAGTCATTTTCATCCATGAACTCAAGCTTGTCAACTACCTGACGCTCAAGGAATTTAGTGTCACCCGGATCGATGATCTCAACCTTGCGCATCATCTGTCTAACAATGATCTCAAAGTGTTTGTCATTGATCTTCACCCCCTGCAGACGGTATACCTCCTGTATCTCATTAACAATATACTCCTGAACCTTTGTCGGGCCTTTGATTGCGAGGATGTCAGACGGAGTGATAGCCCCGTCAGAGAGTGGTGTTCCAGCCCTGACGTAATCATTCTCCTGAACAAGTATCTGCTTTGATAGCGGTACAAGATACTTCTTCATCTCTCCTGACTTGGAGGTGATTGTTATCTCCCTGTTACCCCTCTTGATCTTACCGTATGTAACCTCACCGTCAATCTCCGTCACAATAGCCGGATTGGATGGGTTACGTGCTTCAAAGAGCTCAGTCACTCGCGGCAGACCTCCGGTGATGTCACCTGACTTGCCAACTGCTCTGGGTATCTTTACAAGGGTATCCCCTGCCACCACCAGCTTGTTGAGGTCGGTAACAAGGTGAGCTCCCACAGGAAGGTTGTAAGACTTAATCTCTGTTCCTTCGGGTGACATGATCTTGATTGTCGGGTTCTTGGTCTTGTCCCTGCTCTCAATAATAACCTTTTCCTTGAAACCTGTCTGTTCGTCAGATTCCTCCCGGAATGTAACGCCTTCTATCAGGTAATCAAAAGCCACCTTCCCAGCCACCTCTGAGATGATGACTGCGTTGAACGGATCCCATTCACAAATAAGATCTCCTTTGTTAACCTCCTGGTTTGGCTTGATATATAATTTGCTTCCGTAAGGAATAGTATGAGTTGTAAGGGCTATGCCTGTTTTCTTGTCCATTATTCTCAGTTCACCCAGACGACCGATGACTACATCAATCTTGCCTTTTTCCGGATCCTTTTTGGAAACCGTTCGTACCTCCTCAATGACTGCGATACCGCCATATCTTGCAACAAGGCTCGATTCAGTAGTGATATTTGAAGCAGTACCCCCAACGTGGAACGTACGGAGTGTCAGCTGCGTACCGGGCTCACCGATACTCTGTGCTGCTATCACACCTGTTGCCTCACCCTTCTGTACCATCCTTCCGGTTGCCAGATTACGTCCATAACACTTGGCACAGACACCTTTCTTTGATTCGCAGGTAAGTACTGAACGAATCTCAACCTGTTCAATAGGTGACTGTTCGATACGGTTTGCCACATCTTCAGTGATCTCTTCTCCCGAAGTAGTAATAAGTTCACCGGTGAGCGGGTTATAGATATCATGTACAGTGGTCCGGCCCAGAATCCTGTCATACAGTGATTCAACCACCTCCTCATTGTTCTTTATGGCTACTGCAACAAGGCCGCGAAGCGTGCCGCAATCCTCTTCAGTAATGATCACATCCTGTGATACATCAACAAGACGGCGGGTAAGATATCCTGCATCGGCTGTCTTAAGAGCCGTATCAGCAAGACCCTTACGGGCACCGTGGGTGGAGATGAAGTATTCTAGTACAGAAAGACCCTCCTTGAAGTTAGAGAGGATGGGGTTTTCAATGATCTCTGAGCCTGATGAACCTGATTTCTGAGGTTTTGCCATAAGACCTCTCATCCCTGAGAGCTGCCTGATCTGCTCCTTCGAGCCCCTTGCTCCTGAGTCGAGCATCATATATACTGAATTAAAGCCCTGCTTGTCATTTGAAAGCTGTTTCATGAGGCTTTGTGTCAGGCGGGCATTAACATGTGTCCAGATGTCAATGATCTGGTTGTACCTTTCATTATTGGTAATGAACCCCATGCTATAGTTTGAAAGTACCTC
>JALOMO010000011.1 GCA_025455395.1 Bacteroidales bacterium | reverse complement strand
TTCCTGCAGTTCCTGCCTGCGAATCACTCCTTCTGGATGCCGTTGCTGCTGCTGCACCTGTACCGGCTGCTCCGCCTGTAGTCTGTGTCACTGCCGAGGCAGGAGCACCTGTCCTCCTGCTCGAAGTGCTTGTTCCTGATGCAGTATAAGCCGACTTATTACTCCTTGTACCGCTGGTTGTGTAGCCCTTTGATGTGCTGTAACCTCCCCTGCGGGAAATATATTCGCTTCCGTCATTGCAGTCATAGCATGGTGAAGGTACACAACCGTAGCAGGGATAGCCGCCATAGCCGTAATAAGGATAGCCCCCATATCCGTAATAGGGGTAATAGGGATATCCCCAGAACGGATCATACCATCCATATGAGTAGGGATAGTAAGGATATCCGTAGCCAAAACCCATTCCAAAGCCGTAGCCTATACCGAATGACAGGCTTAATGAAAATGGTGAGTAATATGGTTCATTCCAGTAGGGATAAATACCATCATTGAAGAGGTAGACCCTTTCAGCGGCACTACCACCATAATAGTTATTTACTATTGTAGCGTCCGTTCCTGTTCCGTACTGAGCAGCATATTCCTCTGCAGGAACATAATTGTCTGCTACAAGCGTATCTGAAGCAAAGATGTTGTCATAATAGAGCTGGTCACTGCTTTTATTTGCCACAGTTGTCTCTGCAATTACAACCTGCTCATCAGAGGGCCTGAAGTAAAGGTCGTCATTTGTCACTCCCAATGAGCTGGGCGATGAGCATGAGCTTGCAATTATTATTACTGCCGGGATTATGTACGCTAGGTTTTTCATCTTACCCTCCTGTTATTGTCTACACACCAAATATACAAATACCGTACCAATGTTAAGGTTTTCTTAAATATTATAGTCGCCTGCCTGTGGATGAGTTTGTTTTTTGGCTCTTTTCATCGCCGGCAGATTTTTTTTCTGATGATTTTTCAGGGTTTCTTCGATTGGTGCCTGAGCTTGTCTTAACTGTGCTCTGGGTCTGCTGGCGTGAAACTGACTCAGCCGGTACTGAGACTCCTGATTCTTTTGGTTTGGCATTGTTATTCTTATCTCTTCCCGGATTAGTGCGGTCATTCACATTTGGATTATTTGTCCTTACAGGTTCGTTGGGTTTGGGTGCCGTAGGCTCGGCAACGCCTCTCCTGTACTGCCCCATACGAAGTCCGTTATTGCTTTTGTCCTTGTCATTACCTCCCTGTACGGTATTATTACCCTGGCTGCCGCTATTGCCCTGGTTGCCAGTATTACCCTGGTTGCCAGTACTTCGGTTTCCCCCGGCTGTTGAACCCTGTGTATTCCCACTGTTTCCTGAAGATGTTGCGGGCTGTGAGCCTGAACTTCTTCCTCCGGTAACAATAAACTTTGGGTTGGAACCTCCGCTATATGACTGTGAAGGATAGTAATTGCTGCCAGCACTGCCTGGAGGGCAGCAGCAATTCATGTAGTTACCTGATTGCCATCTGTTATAATATGCAGGGTAGTAACGGTATGAGTTCCCGAAATGAATATTTACGCTTAATCCCGGAGAGGGTGATCCCCATGAATTCCAACCATATGATGACCAGTAACTGTAACCCCACCAGTATGACCCGCCGAAACCGCTGCCGGCATAATATGAGGGTGAATACGCACTGTAACCGTACCATGGGTCGTAGATAGATATTCCCCATGTTTTGGGAGCATAGTTATAAAAATAAACTTCTGAATAAACTGGCGAATAGAAATCGAATGAAACATATGTGTTGTGGAACCGTCTGAGACGTGAAGCATATTCAAAACCGTAAGAGCTATAGTAGTTGTTTACCACAACCTGCTGACCTCCAGAGATGTAAACCTCATCAATGGGAGACCCTGGCAACTCTGTCGCCATTGCAAACGAAGCAATGGTAAAAGTAATTATTGCTGTTATGATTATTTTTGTTTTCATGGCTTGCCTCCCTTTCCGGTTCGTAAGTTTTACCTATTTTTGCGCAATTCTATTTATTTGCTAATTAACAATAATCAAATCGCATACCAAACCAATGGCCAAATTTCTTACTAACAAGGAGGAAAGTTTTTCACAATGGTATAATGACCTGGTTATCAAGGCAGATCTGGCGGAGAACTCAGCAGTCAGGGGCTGTATGGTTATCAAGCCGTACGGTTATGCCATTTGGGAAAGGATTCAGGCGGAACTTGACAGGAAGTTCAAAGCAACAGGGCATGTAAATGCTTACTTCCCTCTTTTTATACCGAAATCATTCTTCAGCCGGGAGGCAGCCCATGTGGAAGGCTTTGCCAAAGAGTGTGCTGTAGTGACGCATTACAGGCTCAAGCACTCGGCTGACGGCAAGGGCATTATTGTCGACCCTGATGCAAAGCTTGAGGAAGAACTCATCGTCAGACCTACTTCAGAAACCATTATCTGGAACACCTACAAGGATTGGATCCATTCATACCGTGATCTGCCGCTTCTGATCAACCAGTGGGCAAACGTGGTAAGGTGGGAGATGCGCACAAGGCTATTTCTCCGTACTGCTGAGTTTCTCTGGCAGGAAGGTCATACCGCCCATGCAACGAGAGAAGAGGCTATTGAGGAGACCACAAAAATCATTGATCTCTATGCTGACTTTGTGACTAATTTTATGGGGATACCGGTTATCAAGGGGTACAAGTCACCCAGCGAGCGCTTTGCAGGGGCCGAAGACACTTTTGCGATCGAGGCTCTCATGCAGGATGGCAAAGCACTTCAGGCGGGTACAAGCCATTTTCTCGGGCAAAACTTCGCGAAAGCCTTTGATGTGAAGTTTACCAATGAAAAGGGAAAGCTTGACTATGTATGGGCTACAAGCTGGGGCGTTTCTACAAGGCTTATGGGGGCCCTGGTTCTGGCACATGCTGATAATAACGGACTGGTGATTCCACCCCGACTTGCCCCAATACAGGTGGTAATCATTCCTATCTACAAAGGCAGCGACCAGCTTGATAAGATATCCGAAATAGCTATTAACCTGAAGATAAGGCTTGAGGAAGCAGGATTAACAGTCAAGTATGATAATCGTGATACTCAGAAACCCGGATTCAAGTTTGCTGATTATGAGCTAAAAGGCGTCCCGGTCAGACTAGCCATCGGACCACGTGACGCAGACCAGGGAACAGTGGAAGTGGCAAGACGCGATACCCTGACCAAGGAGACAATAAGCAGGGACAATGTTGTGAGCCATGTTGTCTCACTGATGGATGAGATACATAATAACATTCTTAAAAAAGCCACTGCCTTCAGGGAGGAGAACACTCATTATGTTGACAACTGGGATGAGTTCCTCGACGTCATTGAGAACAAAGGAGGTTTTGTAATGGCCCATTGGGATGGCACCCCCGAGACTGAGGAGCAGATCAAAAACCTGACCAAGGCGACAATACGGGTAATTCCTTTTGATTCCCCGACAGAAAAAGGTAAATGCATTTATTCTGGCAACCCCTCAGACAGAAGGGTACTTTTTGCAAGAGCCTACTGATGTGATGAATTGATCATTACGCCCTACCTATTTATATGTGCGGCGTTTTGTTTTGAATCAAAATAAAACACTAATTTAGTCGGGGAAGTAAAATTTCATACCATGCCGGATGAAGCAACACAGAGGAAGCTCACCATTGTTGACACACTGAGAGATAAATCAGTTCTTAAACAACGTGTTTTTGACAACACAGCCGTAGCCTTTATGATGGTCAAAGACATTCTTAAGAACCTGGCAAAAGAGGTTAATGGCAATCTTACCGGTATTGATCCGAGAGTACGAATGGAGTATACCGACAGAAGTACATTTGATGCCCAGCTCAAAGTTGCGGCAGATATGCTTCTTTTCAGTATGCATTCGAACATATTCCAGTTTGATCGTGAACATCCGGCCTGGAAGACAGCCTACATACAGAAAAACAAGTTTAATGCATACAGCGGCATAATTAACATTTACAACTTCCTTGCAGACTCATTCAAGTATTCAAGACTCGATGACCTTGGCTATCTGATAGCGAGAATATTCATCAACCATGAAAATCAATATCTGGTTGAGGGTAAGAGACAAATGGGGATGCTTTTTACCAACTATGGCAATGAGGAATTCAACAGAGAATCGCTTCAGAAGATCGTTTATACTGCAATAAATTATTCTCTGGAATTTGATCTTCTTGTTCCACCATATGATACAGTCAAGATAGCATCAGTCGGGCAGGCAGAATCAAAAATACAGCACTCGAGGCTGATAACGGGAAAAAGACTCGGCTTCCAGTTCAACTCCGATGATATTCTGGATGACAATTCACAGAAATCGTGAACCGATGTAAATATAATGACATCTTTATCAGATATTTAATACTTGCATGCCTGCTGCTGTCCGGCTCTTTTGTTCAGTTGCATGGCCAGGAGGTTGAACCTGCCGACACAGTAACCCAGGCATTCTATGATACATTGAGGGTCAGAGCTGCAAAGCGGCACCTCTCCAGCCTGCTATATGACATTGTTGTTGTCGCCCCTTCCGTTTCAGAAGATGCCAGGGAAGCCTTAAAGAATACTAACCTTTTTGATGAATTCGAAGGGAAAATTATAAGAAACCGAACAGTGATACGGCTCGATGCCTTCGGAACAAACATTGATGACCCGACTGAGAAAAATCCATCCCGTGCTGACAAAATACTGAACTCAACATATACCAAGACACGTACTTTTATTATTAATAAGTACCTTTTGTTTCGCGAAGGCGATACGATCTCTGCACTCAGAATGGCAGACAACGAAAGGCTCCTGAGAGAGCTGCCATATATCGATGACGCCAGTATAACAATAATACCTGTTTCAGATGAGATAGTTGATGTGGCTGTGGTTGTCAGGGAGCAATATCCGTATGGATTCGATTTAAGTCTCAGTGATATTACTGTCGGCAACGTAAGGTTGTTTGACAAGAACTTCATCGGAATGGGTCATGACTTTCAAATCTCTCTGCCTTATAACTTTGATAAATATCCATACCCGGGATTTGGAACAAAATACACTGTCAGGAATATAGCACGGAGCTTTGCCGACCTTGAGCTTGATTTCTCTGATGGTCTTGGTTCTACACGCATGGGAGGGCTCTTCGGAAGAGATTTCATCACTTCAGAGACAAAGTATGCCTGGTCAGCTTCTGTAAGATTGACTTACACAACTGAAGATCTGGACACGATGGCTGTTCCGGGTCAGCTGAGGTATACTTTCCAGGATTACTGGGCAGCAAGGTCAGTCATGCTTGACCGTTCAACTGTGACCCGGCTGATATTTACCGGAAGGTATGTTCATAACAACGTCTTCCGGAGGCCCGAAATAGAAGATGATTCATACTACAGGCTTCAGAACTACAAACTATTTACCGGCAGCCTTGCCCTCTCCTCACAGAGATTTATAAATACATCCCTTATATACAGTTATGGAAGAACAGAAGATATCCCGTATGGATATATGCTTGAGGCTGTGGGAGGATTGGAGATCAATGAGTTTAAAAGGAGACAATACCTGGGACTGAAAGCCTCGTATGGAAACATTTTCACCAAACTCGGATATTTCTATGCCGGAATCAACTACTCCACTTTTTATAATAACGGTAATACAGAGCAGGGCTTGATTAACTCAAGTATCAGGTACTTCACTCCACTTATACAGGCAGGCAGATCAAAGATCCGTACCTTCGTGAATATATACCATACAAGGGGTTTCAACAGGTACACCGATGAGTATCTTTATCTGAAGAATGATGACTACATCAGGGGATTCCGGAATGATTCAATAAGAGGAAGCAACAGGATTGTTTTTTCACTGGAACCGGTTTTACTTACTCCAAGGTCTTTATATGGTTTCAGGTTTGCTCTGTTTGCATTCGTCGATGCCGGATTCCTGATCAATGGCCAGATTAATTCAGGGGACTATCAGAATGTATCTGCACTAGGTGCTGGCGTAAGGATCAGGAATGATCAGCTGGTTCTGAACACAATTCAGATCAGGTTCGCATTCTATCCTAATTCTCCGCCCTATTCAGAAACCTCACTATTTTCAGTTGACGGCGTAGTACGCCTCAGACCACCTGACTTTGATCCTGATCCTCCGGGCGTGCCACAATACAGGTAATTACTGGCGCATTGAACTCTTTTAATTTTTTTTTGCTGTCATTCTGCGACCTGAATAGTAACTTTGAATTTGAAATGGAACTGTTTAAAAGATTTCTGGAGTACTCGGCAGAGCACAGACTTACCGCACCGGGAAACAGGCTCCTGGTGGCTGTGAGCGGAGGAATTGATTCAATGGTCCTCGCCTGGCTCATCAGGGAAGCCGGTATCAGCCATGCAATAGCACACTGCAACTTCTCACTCAGAGATAAGGAGTCAGACGACGATGAAATCTTTGTCAGCAACTATGCCGGTAAACATAATATCCCTTTTTATTCCAGGAAATTCGATACTGTCAGTTATGCAGCGTCAAAAGGACTGTCGATACAGATGGCCGCCAGGGAACTGCGATATGAGTGGTTTGACGAACTGGTCACCCGAGAGGGATTTGATGCTGTTGCAGTAGCACACAACCGCAACGACAATGCCGAAACCTTTTTCATAAACCTGCTCCGGGGAACAGGTCTGAACGGACTGACAGGTATGAGTCAGAAATACCGTAACATTATCAGACCGTTACTTTTCGCTACAAGAGATGAGATAGTCTCATTTGCCAGACAAAAGAAGATAAAGTTCCGGGAAGACAGTTCAAATTCCAGTATCAAATATACACGTAACAGGATCAGGCACAAAATACTACCTGAGTTTGAGAAGGTCAACCCCAATGCCCTGGCTGCACTATCAGAGACAATTAGCCATCTGAGAGGGTCGGCAGAAATAATCGACAGACATATTTCGGAACTGCGGCTGAGTATTTTCAGGCCTGTTACTGATGGCGTTGAAGCTGACATAAAGGAACTGAAGAATCTTCAGCCTGCTTCGCCTTACATTTTTGAATTGTTCAGGGTTTATGGCCTTTCAGCCGGACAGACATGTGAGCTGATATCACTTCTCGATTCTTCACCCGGAAAATACATCAATACAAATACCCACAGACTGCTAAGAGACAGGCAACGTATAATCATTACAGAAAGAGTTTTGATCGAGTCCTCCAGGTATGAATTCCATTCACTTGATGAAATGCATATGTCAGGTATCTTTTCTGACATGGCAATAGCCGTTCCCGGGGAAGAGCCGTTGCCTTCATGTAGGATGACAGCCTGTCTTGATCTGGATAAAGTCACATTTCCTGTTATTGTAAGACGGTGGGAACCAGGAGACAGGTTTGTACCGCTCGGTATGAGTCAGCCGAAGAAGATCAGTGACTTCCTTATTGATCTGAAAGTTCCGGTTACAACAAAGGAGAAGGTCCTTCTTCTCCTCTCTGCTGACGAGGTTATCTGGGTAATGGGGTACAGGATCAACGAGAGGTATAAGGTCACCGACCACACAACCCGTATCCTTATGCTTACTATCTGATAGTTGCAGATTGAGCCTCTACCTCAACCTCAACCTCAACCTCAACCTCAACCTCAACCTCTACCTCTCTCTCAAACCGTTTATCCCCCGGTCAATCATCAGGAGGTCGGCAAGGCCTATAGCGACGGCTGACTCAAGTATAACTGGTATCCTTCTGGCAATACAGGCATCATGTCTTCCGGTTATTTCGAGGTCGGTCATTTCTCCTTTTTCCTTATCAAAAGTCTTTTGCCTCACTCCGGTACTGGCAGCAGGTTTGACAGAGACTCTCATAACCAGGTCGTTGCCATTGGTGATTCCTCCGTTTACTCCTCCTGCATTGTTTGTTGATGTTCTGCCCCTTGCATCAACAAACGGATCATTATGAATCGAGCCGTAGCTTTTTGAGGAGGCAAACCCTGCCCCGAACTCAACACCGTTCACGGCAGGAATTCCGAAAGCAATCTTGCTCAGGGCAGCTTCGACAGAAAGAAATGCAGGTTCACCAAGACCCCTGGGTACGTTTTTGACAACACATTCAACCACTCCTCCCACGGTATCATTTGTCTCAGTAGCTCTGGCAATGGCCGCTGCAATATCTTTATCACCTCCGGCTTCAATAAGGTTTGCAGTAATTATGGCAGGTGACAGTATCTTCCTTGCAAAATAGCCTGCAACGACCATACCCCATGTAAGTCTGCCGGAGAAGTGCCCACCGCCACGCATGTCACTAAAACCCTTGTATTTATAACCTGCAGTGAAATCAGCATGGCCCGGTCGTGGAATACTCGAGAACTGTTCATAATCACCAGAGCGGATGTTTGTGTTGGGGGTACTTATCACCAGCGGTGCCCCGGTGGTAAAGTTATTATTGATACCACTGATAATCGCCGGTTCATCATTCTCTTTGCGGGGAGTGGTTCCCGGAAGTATCCCACCTTTCCGGCGTGAAAGGTCTGCCATCAGCTCTTCATGCCAGTATGGTAATCCGGCAGGACAACCGTCTATTACTACTCCAACGGCTGATCCGTGAGACTCTCCGAAAATGGAAACCCTGAATATAATGCCCAATGTGTTCATATTCCTTCTCTCTAATCCTTTTTAGTTAACCTTCCATTTGAATGAAGTACTCCGTAAAAGCCTTCAGTTCATCAATATGCAGTTTCCGTACCACTGCCTTTCCTATCGATTGCAGGAGAACCATATTTACATATTCTGACTCGCTCTTCTTATCTTTTATTATAAGTCCTAAAATGTTTTCAGGCAGATCATGCACTTTCATCACGCCGGCGCTTTCCAATGTGCTCTTTAGAATACGTGCCTCAGTATAAGGAAGCTCCCCCTTCCAGACAGAGAGTTCTGCAGCAATCATCATCCCTTCCATCACTGCAATGCCATGCGGTATCTGGTAGGCTGTTTCAAGCACATGACCGAAGGTGTGACCGAAGTTCAGAACCCTCCTTATACCATCCTCCAGCGGATCGCGCCTGACGATGGCAGCCTTGATTTTCACTGCCCTGTAAATCAAATTTTCAAGAGATACCTGATCATGTTCAAAGAGTCTTGAGAGTGAGGCAGAAATATCAAAAAAAAGTTCCCTGTCACCTATAGCCGCATGTTTAATGAGTTCTCCCAGCCCTGACAGTAACTCAGTGTCGGGTAAGGTAGAAAGAAGAGTATGATCACAAAGAACAAACTCAGGCTGTTTGAAAGTGCCTATCATATTCTTGAAACGTCCCATATTCACTCCTGTCTTTCCCCCTATACTTGCATCAACCTGTGAGAGCAGCGTGGTTGAGACAAAGGCATGCCTCAAGCCCCTCATATACACCGAGGCCACAAATCCGGCAATATCACATACAACACCACCACCAAATCCAAGAATGAATGATGAACGGTCAGCTCCTGCCGCCAGCAGTCTGCTGCAGAGTTCACCTGCTACCATTAGGCTCTTGCTTTCTTCTCCGGGCTGAACTGTAAGAACCTCTGCCGGCGGGAAACTGTCTCCATAGAGAGCCCTGACATTGTTATCAGTAATGATAAACAATCTGCAGGGCGGAAGAAGTGAAGGAAGGTCATTCAGCTTACCCCCGATGATCAGGACTGACCTGCCTGTCGCTGTATTGACTTTAATCCTTCTCATGGAGCGAAAAATAGCAATTATGATACATAATAACCATGATTTTATTCACTTCGCAGACTATTCACCCCAAAAAAGTAAAAAATTATTACATTCATGCCGTTAATGTTCAGGAGTTATGAGAATAAGGGAGAGGTATGAAGGTGTGTTTCACTGGTTTGACGAAAACATGGCTGTTGCCGAAACAGAACTTATTTATACAGATCCTTTTCAGCTCATCGTGGCTGTAATTCTTTCAGCTCAATGCACTGATAAAAGGGTAAATATGATAACCCCTGCCCTCTTTGGCAGGTTCCCTGACCCTGCAGCCATGGCAAGCGCAACAATTGAAGAGATCACTGCTCTCATCAGCAGTTGCTCATACCCTAATAACAAGGCAAAACATCTGAAGGGGATGGCTGAGATGATAATCAGCCGCTTTAACGGAAGCGTGCCCGGTGAAATATCCGATCTCACACAGTTGCCGGGAGTCGGCCGTAAGACGGCCAATGTCATTGCATCAGTTTTATGGAACAAACCGGTAATTGCCGTTGATACCCATGTCTTCAGGGTTGCACGGCGGATAGGGCTGACTCCCGGCGCGAAGAATCCCCTTGAAGTAGAGCTGAAACTGACAAAGGAGATACCAGAGAAGAAGAGACCGATGGCACATCACTGGCTCCTTCTTCATGGCAGATATATTTGCACCGCACGCAATCCTTTATGCAACAACTGCGGTATTAAAGGATGGTGCAAATATTACAGCAAACGTGTGGCAAATGAATGCTAAAAGAGGATCAACGTTTCATTTTCCGGGCATAATAACTATTTTTAACCCCGGATATGATCCATTTCCAGATTAAGTAAATAAACAATTATCAGATGGAAAAACGCAACAAGAAAACTCCGGATACTGATCTTTCATCCGGCCTGATTGATTCTATTGCGCAACTTTCTGATATACCGGAGATTGCTTTCCATACAACAAACCAGCTGATTTCTCTCAGCAATATTGAGACCCAGGTATACATCGATGTAAATCAGGCATTCCTCGACACACTGGGCTATCAAAGGGATGAAATAATCGGCAAGACATCTGATGATCTGCAGCTATACGTTGATCTTGTGCAAAGCCGCAAATACATGATCCTGCTTTCACGGTTAAAGAGGGTTAGTGATCTGGAGATCAGGCTCAGGACAAGAGCAGGGGAAGAACGAACATTTCTTTTCAGTGCCCGCACACTTTTCATTGATGACAACGTCTACCTGATAACATTCTATAATGACATTAGCAGCCTTAATAACGGATATGCCAGGGCTGAATCAGAAAAGGTCCTCAGGGAGACCTTTGATTCAATGAGCAGCTATGTCGCTATATTCAGAAGATCAGAAGACAACAAGCTCTATATCATGGAGTTTAACAGCCGTGCTGAGGAGGTTGAACAGATCGCTTGTGAAGATGTTCTGGGCAGGGAGTTCAGTAAGTCAATCCTGAAAGAAAAGAGGGCTCTTGCATCAGTACTTGAAGGCATACAGACGCATCAGGGATCAATCAAAGAACCTGTTTCACCCGATGGCGATGACAAGGAGGGTTATTATATCGGACTCCTTCTTTCTACAGGAGACATAGTGGTAACATGGGAAGCGGGACAGCAGCAGAAGGAGCATGAGATGGAGATACTGAGGCAGGGAATCGTCTTTGAGACCTTTGCAGAATTGTTGCCGGAAATGATCATGGAGCTTGACACTGCCGGACACGTCACATTCATGAATACACAGGGAATGCTTACCCTCGGGTTTAATAATACAGACCTTTCCAGCGGAGTGACCCTGTCAGATCTCTTCATGATTGAGGATCTGGAAAAGCTGAACAATGATCTCGCCGAGCTGACAAAACCAGGGCAGATCATGTTCAATGAGTATGTCATTATCAACAAACAAAAAAGCAAAGTCTCTGTTCTGTTCCATGCCGGGCCTATAATCACAAGGGGGAATGTAACAGGGTACAGGTGTGTTCTTACAGATGTCAGCAAACATAAGGATTATGAGCAAAAACTATCTGCCGAAAAGGCAACCCTTGAGCATCTGATTGATGCAGCACCCGAGGCGATTGTCTTAACTGATTTTGACGGGCGAATCCTGAAGATAAACAAGGGCTTCACAAAACTCTTTGGCTTCAATTCCGAAGAGATATTGAACAGGATGATAGATGATCTGATTGTCCCCGATGATCTTAAAGAAGAAGCTATCAAAATCGACGAGTTGGCCCTGTCGAACGGAACGGGTGCAACTGAAACAATAAGACTCGACAAGCAGGGAAACAGAATAAATGTATCACTCATTGCCTCCTCAGTGATCTCAAATGATCAGACCATTGCTTTTCTGGGAATATATCGCGATATCAGCCTGGAAATCAAGACCCGGCTGATGCAGGAAATCCAGTATAACATCTCATCCGTTGCGCTCCAGGACTTTGATATCTTTGACATCTACCCTACTATTGTGAAGGAGATAAGCAGGCTCTGGAACGTCAACAATTTTTTCATAGCCCTCTATAACAGTGAGAAGGATACACTAACATTCCCCTTCTTCGCCGATGAACGTGATCACTTCCAGGAGACGGCAGCAAAAAACACCCTTACCGGGTGGGTGATAAAAAACAATAAGTCTGTCCTCCTTGATGAAAATGATATTCTGCAGATTGAAAAGACCGGAGCTATAAGCCTGGTGGGCTCACCATGCAAGATATGGATGGGAGTCCCGCTTAAAATGGATGACCAGGTGATAGGGGCCATCTGCCTTCAGGACTATAAAAGGATTGATGCATTCAATTACGACGACCTTCAGGTTTTTGAGTTCATTGCTAACCAGATTGTTCACACCCTCCACCGCAGGAGGATGCTTGACAACCTCATCACAGCACGCAAGAGAGCAGAAGAAGCTGCGTTGTCAAAACAGCAGTTTATGTCAACGATGAGCCATGAGATCAGGACTCCTTTAAATGAAGTGATAGGTATTACCAACCTGTTATACCAGGGCAATCCGAGAGAAGACCAGATGGAGTACATCAAGACCCTTCGCTTCTCAGCTAATCATCTTCTTACCCTGGTAAATGACATCCTCGACTTCAATAAAATGGAGGCAGGTAAGATTGTCTTTGAAAAGACAGAATTTGATCTTATCAGCATGATTGAAGATATCAGGCGTTCTTACACCCATCGTGCCCTCGATAAGGGAATAGAATTCATTATCGAGAAATCGGAAGACCTTCCCGGCACCCTGATTGGTGATCCCATAAGGCTTAACCAGATAATCTCAAATCTGCTTTCAAACGCCATTAAATTCACAGCTCAGGGAGGTGTGACATTAAAAGTGCTGCTGAAGGAAAGAAGGAACAGCAGAGCTTTGCTTGAATTTTCAGTTTCTGACACAGGCATCGGAATCGAGCGAGAAATGCTTGATGAAGTATTTGAAAGCTATACTCAGGCCTCACCTGATACAACAAGAAAATATGGCGGTACAGGTCTTGGTTTGACTATCTGCAAACGTCTGGTTGATCTGCAGGGGGGAAAGATAAGTGTAAGAAGTGAACCCGAAAAAGGCTCTGTATTCACATTCTCGATTGAATATATCCTTCCAGCCGCAGACACACGGGCAGCTGATCAGGGTGCAGCAGATACCATGAATGGGCTGACCGGTAAGAGAATTCTGGTTGCTGAAGATAACAAGATCAACTTCTTTGTTGCAAACAAATTTCTCGAGAGCTGGGGTGTGATTGTTACACATGTCGAGAACGGAAGCCTGGTACTTGATGAGGTGAACAAGAATGAATATGATCTTATCATAATGGACCTGCATATGCCTGTCATGGATGGCATAGAGGCAACCCGAATTATACGCAGCTCGGAGGATAAGAAGATCAGTCAGATACCCATTGTCGCGTTGACAGCGGCAGTCATGTCAGAATCTCATGACAAGATAGAAAATCTTGCTATCAATGATTACGTTCTCAAGCCCTTCAAGCCCAAAGATCTCTATGACAGGCTATTGAAACACATCAGGTAATCTGTCCTTTTTCTACCTGATACAGTGCCTGCTCAGGTATTGTGTAGCGTTTTTTTCTCCCAGGGCCCTTGCCTTTCTCAGGTAGTAGCATGCATCATCTTCTTTTCCGCAGTTAATAAGGGCAATGCCCATATTAAGATTAACGGTTGCACTATTAGGATCAAGGTCAAGACTCATCGTATAATCTTCTGCAGCTTTGGTCCATGACCGGGCCGCCATCCATGCATCTCCCCTCAGACAGAATGCCATGGCATTTCCCGGGTGCCTGTCAATATTTGTATTCAGATACGGAAGAGCTTCAAATATTGCTCCTTCCTCAGCATATGTTTTGCCAAGCAGGCCAAGTGCCTCAGAGCTTTCAGGGTTAAATTCGAGGTACTTTTTAATATCACTTTTTGCAGGTGTACGGTCTCCGGCTTTAAGGAGCATCTCGGCCCTGCGAAGAAAGAGCACCGCATCAGGATACTCAGCTGAGATCAGTCTGCCATAAATGGTGGCAGAACTAAAATAATCACCCTCTCCGGCCCTTGCCTCAGCAAGGGCAAGCAGATATTCAGGCGGGGAGTCAGGGCTGATTGTCAATTGTGACAACAGGGCTGATGCCTCACGGTACCGGCCTCTGGCTGACAGAATACGGGCTTCACAAAAGTCAGTTACCGGCATACCGGCATATAAAGCTGACAGCTCCCCGAGAGTCTCTTCGGCAAGATCAATTCTTCCACTTCTGAGATAGAGTTCTATCTCCCATTCTTTTCTCTCGTATCCTTTGTACCAGTCTTTTTTCCATAGATTCCTCCACTCCGATGTGGAGGTGATTGTGGAAAAGGCATCGTCAAGCATAATCTCAGGCTCACTCTTCCTTTGCGATGTCTTCAGATGGGCTTCGAGGTACGCTATAGCAGCAATTGCATCACCACTCGCTGCCGCGCATTTTGCAAGCCCGTATAATCCGGCGCCAGGGTTTAGTTTTTCTGCAGCCATGAAATCACTTCTTGCCATTGTCACATTTCGCATCTCAAGAAGGATATTTCCTCTGAGAAGCAACAGTCCTGCATCAGGTGAATTGGTGATAACTGTCGAAAGAGCAGCAAGCGCTTCATCGCTCTCTCCCCTGTCTGACAATGCCTGCGCTCTCAGCATCGACTCATACCTCGTCTGCCCCGCAACCAGCTGAGATGCAATAATCAGTATCAGTAGAACAACTTTTGTCTTCATCCTGCTCTATTTTTTTCCTTCGATTACTCCCGGACCGGCACCCTTTTCAGTAATGACGTGAATAAACCCGTTGAGATTAAATTGCTCGGTTCCTGAAATTCTACGCTCAAATACTTCACAGTCATAATAATACACTCCTGAGGCTACCACCTTACCTTTATATGTCCCGTCCCAGTTTATTTTCGGTTCCTCTGTACTGAATATCAGCACTCCACCCCTGTTGAACAGCCTGAATTCAACCTTTTCAACCAGTAGAGTGGTTTTAGCCACCAGAAAATCATTGACATCATCACCGTTAGGTGTAAATACATTGGGTATCTCATAGAAATTGCATGAATCAACACAGACAATTGAAGAGGTATCACTTTCAAGGCCATTGGCATCAAATGCCAGTATAAAATAACAGCCGGCAACATAATCAGGAAGATTATGGATGTACTTCTTTATTGATCGGTCGTTAATGGTTGTAAGCAATTCGAAATCATCCTCTGCGGTCTGCTTATAGAATAATTTGTACCCTGCCACGTCTGCATAGCAAACAGGATCGGTTATGTCCCACCGTACTGTGTTATACAGGCTGTCACACTGTGATGAAACTGTCAGAACAGGTATGCATGGCGGCTCATTATCAACTGCTGTTGCGCAGGTACGTTGAGAATAATTAATGAGATTTTTCGGAGCATCTGCTCTCTGGTAGGCGCCTGTTGAGATAACATAGTAACAATACTCTGTTCCATTGACAAGGTTTTCATCAATCCATGTGAGCTGGTTGGTGCTTCCGATTAACTGCCATGACGATCCGTCGAACCGGTAATAATCGTAACTGTTATTGATCCATGGCACGTTGCGGCTCAGGGTAAACCTTACTTTCCGGTCTCCAGGCGATGCTGTGAGAAAAAGTGAAGAGGCAACGCCAGGGTCACCAATCATGAACCTGTTGCCGGCCTCATTATTGTAAAGTTCTATTTTATAGACATAACCACGGTCAACAGTATTGATCAGGGTATCAATAAACACCGTGTCATTAAGATCAGCTGTCGGGAGGGTTTTTATCAGCTGATAGTCAGTGCCTGCTACTCCGGGAGCGCGGTAAATGAGATACTCGTAAGGCCCGTTGGCAGGAATTGTATCAAGATCGCGTGGTTTCTTCCACGCGAGCAGAAGTGATCCTGTGGCAGTGTTTGTATTTCTTATAGAGACATTTGTTATAAGTGGCACACCCGTTATGAGAGATGTCACAATTTCGTTTGAGACCTTGCTCTCGGTGCCGTTCGGATATACAGCAACAATCCTGTAGGCATACTCAGTCCCCGCATCAAGACCTTCACCTGAGTTGGTATCGGTAAAAGTTATGGATCCGGCCCCTGCAACATAACCTGCCCGGACAAATCCTGCCGAAGATGGGATGCCATCGAAACATGTATCGGCTGAAATCGTAGAAGCGCCCTCCCTCCTGTAAATATTGAATCCGGAAATATCCTGGGTCCCGTAGTTATTCCATTCCAATACCACAAATTTGCCCAGGGGTGATGCTTGTGTCAGCACCGGTGACGGACCCAGCACCTTAATGCTCATATTATCAATGTCAACCAGTTGCAGTTCATCGTTGTCATCTTCAGCTTTTATAATGATGTCGTACGGCTGATGTCTTACGCTATTGTGACATGGTACCCACTGAAGTCGTCCTGTGGTTAGTCCCGGCACTGAACTCAGGGTAGTGAAAGTAGCAGGGCACTCCTCAGATGTGAAAATTCCTGATGTTGCAAAGAGTTTTATTGAATCTTCGTCGACATCTGTGGCTGAAATATCAATTGAGACTGTTTCTCCTACTTCAACGCACAGGTCAGGTAATGGTGATGTAACCGGGGGATTATTATCCGTATCATAAACTTCAATCTGCATATCCCTCACCACAATGCCTATCTTGATCCCGGCACGCCATTCCTGTATTTCTATAGCCACGTTGTATATCCCCACGCTTACCGGTGCATCCCAGACGAGATCACCCGAGATTGAATCGACGTAGAATTTATTTGAAGCCGCGGGCAATGTATAATCCTTTATGGGTTTGCCATCCTCCTTGGTACAGACAGTCAGCTTATATGACAGAGAGTCGCCGTCAGGATCAAAAGCTGCAGGATTGTGAATAAAAACCTGGCCGAGGGCAGCCTTGTCGTATGGCGGATTCAGTAATACCGGCGTGCTATTGCGTCCGAGGGACTTATTGACAATAAGAATTGTTGATATTGAGAAAACGACGTTGACGGAATTAGGAATATTCTGCACTCCCAGGTTGCGGTTGGGGTCCTGTACCACGATCCTGTATATGCCCGGTCCCGGATAGGTGTGCTGGCTGATATAAACGTTCTTTTTGTAATTGTTCGGCAGAATTGTCTCTGAATTGCGGGAAACGGTTGTTATTGAATTGTCTCCCCATTCAACATCAAGGGTAGGCCTGTCAGCCAGGCTCAGAGTATAGGTGAATGTGGTTACAGTTACCTTGAAAGTGAGGTCAGAAAGCTGCTCGTAGGTTATCTCTCCCGCCCGGTTGTGCGTGGCAAACGCAGAGGAGATGAATAGAAATAATAAACAGGCTGTTACGGTAATTTTACTTCCCATTTCAAATCCTTTCATTTGACATTAAAGCTCTTCAAAGTATCAGCGACGGAGAACCTGTATCCCTCTTCAACAGTTCCGAACCTGAAGAGTAGCATATTAGCCTGATCAGAGTAGAGGCGGGTCATAAAACGGTTAATAACGGTTACCTCCCGTACTGACCTTCCTCCTTTTGCTTGCAGGCTGAACCTGTGTTCCAGACCGTCGCTTTCTGAATTCAATAATTTCATGTCGAGCTTCTTACCATTTTCTAAAATCAATAATCTGTCGCACAGATAATTGCAGTACCGTGCATTCCCTTCACCGGCTACCACTTCCCCTTCTGAACTTCCAAGCCCAATATCTGCTTCAAGGTCATCAGAATAAACTTTAACAAATATTGAATATGTTCTGTTTTCACTGTCATATTCAATACCTGTCAGTGAGACATGCACCGGATGCAATAAAGTCATTATGGCGAGGAATAATAATTTCATACCGGCATTCCTTCAGATACAGCAAAAATCAAGCCATGGGGTCACTTTTTCCTATCATTACCCTTTCCTTAAGATATCCTACTGTTCCCACCTCAATGAATGAAAAGCCTGCAACTCTTGAGAAATTCCCGGCAAGAAGAACAAGTATATCGTTGTCTTTCAATATGTGTCTTTTAAGTAAATCCCTTAGTGAAGTCCGGATAAAATCATCAACCGATTCTTTCTTCTCAATGAACACCGGTATTACTCCGTATGATAATGCGAGTTCCCTCATTGTGCGGTAGCTGTAACACTGGGCCACCACTGGATTGACACCGCGGTAAGCAGCCATGTTCCTGATTGCTGTCCCTTTTAATGTGTCAGCAAGGATAGCCCTGGCATTCACTCTTATTGATGTCTTTACTGCAACTTTAGCCAGGTAGGCCGAGACTTCCCCGCTGAGTGATCCGGCAGGCATCTCAATGTATTTGTCTTTTTCCAGCTCGATCTCAGAAGCTATTCTGGCCATCGTCTTTACTGATTCAAGCGGATACTTCCCGGAGGCTGTTTCGCCGCTGAGCATAAGTGCATCAGTCTGGCTGTAAACAGCATTTGCGACATCACTCACCTCTGCTCTTGTAGGCCTCGGATTGGTGATCATTGAATGAAGCATCTGTGTGGCCACAATAACTGGCTTACGTCTCTCAATACATTTGGAAATTATCATTCGCTGGATGCCAGGTATCCTCTCAAAAGGTACCTCAATGGCAAGATCACCCCTGGCAACCATTATACCATATGAATGATCCATAATCTCCTCCAGGTTGTCAACACCCTGCTGGTTCTCTATCTTCGCTATTATCTTTATCTGGCTGCCATGACTGTCAAGTATCTTCTGAACAGCCATAACATCTTTCTTTGACCTTACAAATGAATGAGCGATGAATTCAATGTCAAGCTTCACCGCAAGATCAATGAAGATCAGGTCTCGCTGACTTACAGAAGGCAGATTTATCCTTACCTGCGGAATATTTACTGTCTTTCTCGATCCAAGTGTGCCGTCATTCTCAATGATACCCTCAAGTACTTCGCCCTTTCTGCCTGTAATCTTTATCTCAAGTTCACCGTCATCAATAAGTATGTAGGCTCCTGAAGGTACATGTCTCGCAATATCACCGTAATTTACATTTATGACAGAAGCTGTTGTTTTATCATCGCTGTTACCGGCAATTTTGATCTTCTGCCCCTTGAAGAATTTTACAGGCTCATCACATATTGTGGTTCTGATCTCGGGTCCCTTGGTATCAAGAAGTAATGCAATCTTATCCGAGACGCTCCTGGTGTTTTTAACAATTTTCATCACTCCTTCAGGTGAGAGGTGGGCTGAGTTTATCCTTACCACATCCACGCCGGCATCATGAAGTTTACTGAGGAAATCCGGCTCACAGTTCTTGTCAGAAATGGTTGCCACGATTTTTGTCCTCTTCTTTAGAAAGCTTTTTGCCATTTCAGGGTTTATTTATTTACTCTTTTCATGATTGCCTCCACTGCCAGCCTGTATCCATCAAGCCCCAGCCCCATTATTGTTCCTGTGCAATATCTTCCGGTAAGGCTGGTATGCCGGAACTCCTCCCTTGAGAGCAGGTTTGATATGTGAACCTCAATTACGGGGACACTTACAGCTGCAATGGCATCTGCGATAGCTACCGAGGTATGAGAGTATCCTCCCGGGTTAATTATTATGCCCTGGCATTCTCTTCCGGCTTTCTGGATCGTGCTGACAAGTTCCCCTTCGATGTTTGATTGCGAATAGACAAATGAAATGGCGGGAAAAAGAGATTCCAGTTCAGCCAAGTAATCTATGAATCCTTTACTGCCATAGATCTCGGGTTGTCTGACACCCAGGAAGTTCAGATTCGGCCCGTTAATTATCTCAATTCTCATTCCTAAGATCCTTTATCTTCTTACTTTCAACTATCAACTTTCGCCTTATGACTTTTAACTTTCGACTTTCGACTTTTGACTTTTGCCTCCTTGCTCCTTGCTCCCTGCACCCTGCTCCCCACCTTCTCCGCCAGTTGGCGGATACGGTGGGCGAAGCTTGCACCTTGTACCTTGTACCTTTATTAATCCTTTTGATGCAAAAATAAAGAAATGACCGGATTTATGGAGGTTATTTATTATGATATACCTTTGGGCATCATTTAGAGAAGATAATGGAACGGGAATGGACGACAACACTGAGAGGTTACCGGAGTTACCTTATGATCGAGAGATCCCTCTCTCACAACAGTGTTGAAGCATATCTCAATGACCTGCGCAAGCTAAGAGAATTCCTGAATGAGAAGCGGGAAGGTAAAAAGCCCTCTGCTATCAACTATAATGATCTGAGTGATTTTGTTGCAAGCAATGCAGGAAGTAATAGTTCTGCCCGCACTCAGGCCAGGCTGATTTCAGGTATCAGGGCTTTCTTCAGGTTCCTGATCATTGAAGGGATCATAACTGAGGATCCGTCAACATTGCTTGAATCGCCAAGTATGGGTATGAAACTGCCTGAGGTATTAACAATCGAAGAGATAGACCGGATCATTGGTGTTATAGACCTCAGCCAGCCGGAAGGTCACAGGAACAGGGCAATAATAGAAACAATGTACAGTTGCGGGCTTCGGGTGTCAGAACTGGTAAACATGAGACTTACAGATATCCATCGGAGTGAAGGATTTGTGACCGTGACAGGTAAGGGTAACAAACAAAGGCTTGTTCCGATCGGATCCGTGGCATTAAAGGAGATTGACACCTATCTTGAGACAAGAAACAGGCTGCCGGTTATCATTGATCAGAATATCATTTTCCTTAACAGGAGAGGCAGTAGACTTACCAGGGTAATGATTTTCACAATAATAAAAAAACTTGCTGAGGCTGCCGGGATACGAAAAAAGATAAGCCCTCACACTTTCCGGCATTCATTTGCCACACATCTTGTTGAAGGCGGAGCTGACCTGCGTGCGGTACAGGAAATGCTTGGCCATGAATCAATCACCACAACAGAGATATATACTCATATCGACAGGAGTTACCTGAGAGACACACTCATTATGTTCCATCCAAGATCAAAACATTAAGAAAAAGGAGTTTCGTAATATCCGTATAATTTATATTTTTGCGGATCGAAAAAAAGACTTTTTTAATAATTATAATCAGATAAACGATGTCAAAAGTAAAACGTGTTTATTCCTTCGGCAACAAAGCTGCTGATGGTAAGGCAGATATGAAAAATCTGCTTGGTGGAAAGGGTGCCAACCTGGCTGAGATGTGTCTCCTGGGTCTCCCGGTACCTGCCGGATTTACAATCACCACAGAAGTATGTACAGAATACTATGAGAACAACTGTGAATTGCCCAAAGAACTCATGCCTGAGGTATGGGAAGCCATGAAAAAGGCTGAAGAAGCAATGGGAATGAAATATGGTGACAAAGAGAATGCTCTTCTTGTTTCATGCCGTTCCGGTGCCCGCAGTTCAATGCCGGGAATGATGGATACAGTTCTAAATATAGGTCTCTGCTCCGATACAATCCCGGGTCTTATTAAAAAGACAAACAACCCCAGGTTTGTATGGGACTCATACCGACGTCTTATTATGATGTATGCAGACGTTGTTATGGAAAAAGCAGAAGGTATTGAACCGACTGACGGAAAAGGAATACGCAAGCAGCTTGATGAGATGCTTGATGAGTACAAGCATAATAAAGGATTCAAATCAGACACCGATCTTTCATCAGATGACCTGAAGCATCTGGCTGAGGAGTTTAAGAAGAGGGTTAAGAAATCACTTGGCAAGGATTTCCCGGATGATGCGCGCGAGCAGCTTGAAGGAGGCATCAAAGCCGTATTCAAAAGCTGGAATGGCAAGAAGGCGGTATCATACCGCCGCATTGAGGGTATTCCTGATGAGTGGGGCACAGCTGTAAACGTTCAGGCTATGGTGTTTGGCAACATGGGTGACTCATCAGCAACAGGTGTCGCCTTCACCCGTAACCCGGCAACAGGTGATAATATTTTCTATGGCGAGTGGCTCGTCAATGCACAGGGAGAAGACGTTGTGGCAGGTATTCGCACACCGAACCCCCTCAATGATGACACTAAGAATGAACAGAATAAGCACCTTCACAGCATGCAGGAGTCGATGCCCGGAACCTATAAAGAACTTGTGGATATAAGGAACATCCTTGAGAAGTCATTCCATGATATGCTTGACATCGAGTTTACCATTCAGGAAGGCAAGCTTTACATGCTTCAGTGCCGTGCCGGCAAACGTACAGGCACCGCAGCCCTTAACATGGCAATGGATATGCTTGCAGAAGGTCTCATCGACGAGAAAAAGGCTGTCATGCGGGTTGACCCTGCTCAGCTTGATGAACTCCTTCACCCTATCTGTGACCCGTCAGCAGAGAAGAAAGTAACTCCTCTCGTCAAGGGTCTTCCGGCAGGTCCTGGTGCTGCTGTCGGCAAGATGGTATTTACAGCTGAGGATGCCGTTGCTTGGCATCGCAGGGGTGAAAAGGTGATCCTCGTACGCGAGGAGACCAACCCTGAGGATGTTGAAGGTATGCGTGCTGCAGAAGGTATCCTTACTGCACGCGGAGGGATGACATCACACGCTGCCCTTGTTGCAAGAGGCTGGGGTAAGTGCTGCATCGTCGGCGCAGGCGGAATGCATGTTGATGCAGCAGCAAAGAAAGCAAAGATCGCAGGTACTGACATCGTGCTCAAGGAGGGTGATATCATTACACTTAACGGAACAAGAGGAAACGTTTATAACGGTGCACTTACACTCATGGATGCCACTGAGAATCCAAGATTCCAGACCTTCATGAAGATGGTTGACAAGTTTCGCACAATGGGTGTCCGCACCAACTGCGATACTCCTGACGATGCTAAGATTGCACGCGAGTATGGCGCTGAGGGTATTGGCCTCTTCCGTACAGAACATATGTTCTACGGTAAAGGATCAGAACAGCCTCTCTTCCTCCTTCGTAAAATGATTCTCAGCTCAAACGAAGCTGAAAGAAGAAACGCCCTTAACGAGCTCTTCCCCTTTGTGAAGAAGGATATCAAGAGCACAATGGAGGCGATGAACGGACTACCGGTGACCTTCCGCCTGCTTGATCCGCCGCTTCATGAATTCGTTCCTCAGGGAGCCGAGAAACAGGCTGAACTTGCCAGAGCTCTTGGAATCACCGCAGAGGCCATTACCAAACGCGGAGAGGCACTGCATGAATCAAACCCGATGATGGGACATCGCGGTGTACGCCTGGGTGTTACATACCCCGAGGTATCGGAGATGCAGATCAGAGCTATCTTCGAGGCTACTGCAGAACTGATTAAGGAAGGCAAGGATGCGCAGCCTGAGATCATGGTTCCCGTGACCTGCGATGTCTCAGAACTTGATTTCACCAGGAAGATCGTTGACAGGGTTTACGCAGAAGTGTGCAACAAGTTTGGTGTCAGCAAGATATCATTCAAATACGGCACCATGATTGAGATACCGCGTGCAACACTGCTTGCAGACCGCATGGCAAAGAGCGCAGAGTTCTTCTCATTCGGAACAAATGACCTTACCCAGATGACATTCGGGTTCAGCCGTGATGACATAGGCGGCTTCCTGCATGAATATCTTGACAATAAGATGCTGGCTGCTGACCCGTTCCAGACAATTGACCAGGACGGCGTGGGACAGCTCATAACAATGTCTGTTCAGAAAGGCCGTGCTACACGCCCTGACCTCAAGATAGGAATCTGCGGCGAACAGGGTGGCGATCCTGCATCAGTTGAGTTCTGCTTCAGGAACGGACTGACCTATGTCAGCTGTTCACCGTTCAGAGTGCCGATAGCCAGGCTGGCTGCAGCACAGTCTGCAATAAAATTCGGGAAAAACTAATCCGTTTCAATTACCATCGTAGAGACGTTGCATGCAACGTCTCTACTTTTTTTATGCCAATACCTTTTGTATTGACCTATCTGATCAGCAGAAGCATTACCGCAGATGAGGATCTGCCAGCCGGTGATGTTTTTTCGAGCCTTATGATATAGCTCCCTTCTGTAAGCACTGAGGGAGGAGACCAGTGGTGCATCTGCGGCCCCTGATCCACTGTTCCTTTGTAGATATTCATCGCCCTCCTGCCGTCGGTGGTGAACAGGTCAACCGATACTGCCGACCGTGCATCAAGATCATAGCTAATTGTCACATTAGATGATGCGGGATTTGGGTAAACTGTAAGAGAACCTGAATCAACTGCAATATCTTCAACTGCTGTCGGTACTATGACCATGGCATCATCAAACCATACCGTACCGCTCTTTGAACCTGCTGCGGTCTGCCTTACCACAACGCTGTGGTAGAGCCTGTCGCCGCTCCCCCCGATTGAAGAAATGGGTATTGTCTTCAGATCCCATCCTGCCCAGCTGAGCGTGTCAACATATACAATATGATTTGTGGAGCCGGAAGAATAGAACCAATATTCAAGCAGATTCATACTCATATCGCCGAAAACCCAGATCCCGAAAAGATTTGATGCTGACGATCCGATTGAGGGTTTCTTCGTATCAAAGACACGGCATACACCGCCGTCAGCACCTGTGAATACATAATCGAGCCTGCCGGCATTGCTGCCTGACCTCTTTATTTCAGGCGAAGCGATGAAAGTTGTAAGAGGATTGTCCGTGCCCATCGTGCTGCCACTGGCATCCGGATCCCAGAAGTCAGAAATATTGTCATAGCTCTCAATGACAGTGCCGCTCTCATAGCTTTTAGTCCGGGTTGTGAATGGTATCTCAACGGAGTGACCCGTTGAAAGACCGGTAATATCGGAAACGGAAGAACTCACTCTGATACGGTACTGTTTATTTACTGCCAGAGGCTGCGAAAGCTCAAAGAAGTAACCCCCTTTGCCATTTTTCTCATGCCACTCCTCCCTTACCTTTGTCACGGGCTGGCCCTGATCATTAAGGAGCTCCGTTCCTGTTTGTGATGTAAGCTGATTCAGAGGGGCATCAAACCATAATCTTATCTGAGGATAAAGAGTGACTCCTCCCCTGCCCGTCAATGGGTAACTGCTTTCCAGTTTCAGCGCTGACCTGCTCCTTGTGACAAATGAATACTCTGCCGCTGAGGCTATTGGCACCTTCCACATTGAACAGGCAGTTGTCCCTATATTAATTACATAGTTTGTCTTACTCTGAAAACCGACTGCCGGCCTGACCTTCAGCACCCTGCTCTTTTCATCCCATGAAAAGACAAGGTCGGCGGAGGGCACAAATTTCAGTGCTTTCTGAACCGAATCCCTGTCCATCGGAAGATCGAATGTGAAAATGAATTCCTGATTGAAAGGTATACTGTCTGTCAATCCCGGGGACAAACCTGTCAGCACAGGTATCATGGTTGTGTCAAACTTAAGATAAATATCTGCGAGGACTGACTTATTTGCATCAACTGTCACCGAAAGCGAATCCCTCATGTAGTCCTGCACTCCGTCAACGAATAGTTTATAATTTCCCGGCGGTACCGAATCAAAGAGAAAGAAGCCATTATTGAGCTCATCAACATTGTATTTCCTGTTACCCGGGACAAGGGTTACAGTTGCACCGTTCAGTGGCATTGCCTCATCACGTGTTCCTGGTTTGAAATACCAGGCCGGGCTAATGAGTGAGTCTCTGATCACACCTGCAATGACCCCATGCTGCAGTGGTGTTACATTCTGAAATTCGATGAATGATCTAAGGAAAGCCCAGGCTTCATGCTGAAGGAAATCTGTATTGCGTAACCGCCACCCTTCAGGGATGTAATCATGAAATGAACCCTCTGAAAGAACACCGGGCATCGTAAGACCGCGTAAGACCCCAAGGCCCTGTGTACCCCAATCAGGATAAAATGACCAGTCGCCCTTAACCCATACGTTGCTGCCGGTCCAGCAGTTCCCTTTTTCAAAAACCTTTTGCCAGATTATCAGTGCCATTGTTTTAGAATCCGGGTAAACAGGCTGATTGTCATAACCGCGGAAGAGCATGAGGGGATGGTTCTGCTTACCATCGAAACCATTACTGTGAATTGAAAGGAAAAAGTGAATATTAAGTTCATTGGCCATCTGGGAGATTGCCGAAAGAGGAAGGTCATCTCCTGTATTGTTTGTCGTTCTCGACATGTAGACGTCAGCTTTCAGGTTACGAAGAATATCCCTTAGATATAGGCCCTTGACAAGGTTGCCCTCAGACTCCCAGAAGTCGGTTGCAAGCATATGTCTGTCATCTGAGTCGTAGCCTCCATGCCCGGGGTTGATAAAGATTCTGTATCCGGTAAGATCGGCCTTCTGTGCTTTCAGGCAGGCGCCTGACAGAAGTATGAGCAATGCTGCAGATATAAATATATTTCTCACGGTAACAGACAATTCATTTAACCTTTAACCTCATAAAATAAATCTCTCCTTCAGGTGTCTGAAAGACGACGTTTGTACCGTCAGAGAATGGCAAAGGAAACATTTCTGCTCTTGAAGGGGTGGAAGTAACATACAACTTTTGGCCTGTAGCAAGAGAGAAGCAGACTATTTCAGAACCGGTAACGCGATAGCCGTCATCGTGGTCCTCCATTCCAATTACCATAAGGTTGTTCATCCATCTGGGGGCACTTATCTGTCCAAGCGAAAACAATATCTTTCCCTCAAGGTCGCTGACAAATGTACCCCTGCCGGCAAAATAGTAGAGCAGTTTTGAGCGGTCAGGAGAGAGAGACGCCCAGATGTATGAACCGTCACCGTTGGGTTTTACCGGTCTTCCTTCACTGTTGAAGTAAACTACAGGAGTTAAATTCTCCGATACTACAAAAATTTCCGGGCCCGTACTTTTGAGTGAGACATTGTCAAACTCGACATTACATATTTTACCGTCTGACCTGAAGTGCACACTATTTCCTGCAACAGCAGGAGATGAAAGGTCAGACGCCTTATCAGCAACAACTCTCCTTTCACCAGTAGACATATCATACTGTATCAGTGAGGAGCGTTTCTTCTGATCGGGGAATTCATCCTCCCTGAAAAAAAGATAGTGTCCCTCTTCTGAGAATCGCGGCTCAAAGCCTGCCCCGGGAGCGTCACTTATCAGTGTAACTTTGCCTCCCCTTCTGCCGGTGAGGTAAATACCCTTGAAGTTGGGTCCTGAAACCAGTACCCTGTTACCGTCAGGAGAGACTGCAGAGACGAATGATATGTCATTGTCAGGCAGCTTGATCTGCCTTGTCCTTGCCACCCTGACTTCCTGCGCTTCAGTAGTGACTGTGATCATAAAGAGAATCAGAAGTAGTACTCTCATATGTAGATTCTTGTTTTGGGAATGATTCAGACTTTAAAATTACTCATATTAAGTTATTCCGGTAAGTTTCTTTGTTATGATACTGCAATTGTGTGAATTCGAATATATCAGAGGTTACTCCCGGACTTTTTTACTTTTGTTTAGGTTGAAGGTCAACTTAATATTATTAACTTTGAGGGACATCAGAATGCAGAAGACCATGATGTCAGAAGAAATCTTAAAGCAGTACGGTATTAATAATGTATCCGGATTAGTACACAATCCCTCCTTTGACCAATTGTACAATGATGAGTTATCTCCTGATCTCGAAGGATTTGAGAAAGGTGTGCTTACAAACACTGGTGCGGTGGCGGTTGATACTGGCATATTTACAGGGCGCTCTCCCAGGGACAAATATGTTGTGCGTGACAGTGTAACTGAAGATACTGTCTGGTGGAAATCGGAAGCCTCACCCGTATCTGATAACAAAGCCATTACACAAGAGGCATGGGAGCACTGCAGGAAAATTGCCACAGAACAGCTCTCGGGCAAAAAACTCTATGTTGTTGACTGCTTCTGCGGGGCGAATGAAGACACAAGGCTGAATGTGAGATTCATTATGGAGGTAGCCTGGCAAGCCCACTTCGTTAAGAATATGTTCATCAGGCCAACGGAAGAGGAACTAAAGACCTTTGTTCCTGACTTCGTGGTATTGAATGCATCCAAGGCAACCAATCCGGAATATAAACAGTTCGGGCTTAACTCTGAGAATTTTGTTTTTTTCAATCTCAAAGAGCGGATGGCCCTTATCGGAGGCACATGGTATGGCGGAGAGATGAAGAAAGGTATCTTTTCGGTTATGAATTATTTCCTTCCTCTGAAGGGAATAGCTTCCATGCACTGTTCTGCCAATGTAGGGAAGCAAAACGATGTGGCCATCTTCTTCGGTTTATCAGGTACAGGTAAAACGACCCTTTCGACAGACCCTGACAGGGCATTGATAGGTGACGACGAGCATGGATGGGATGACCTCGGAATCTTTAACTTTGAGGGAGGCTGTTATGCCAAGTGCATCAACCTGAGCAGGGAGAATGAGCCCGATATTTATAAAGCTATCAGGAGAGACGCACTCCTCGAGAATCTGGTCGTTAACGCTGACGGTGAGATTGACTTCGGTAGCAATGCGAAGACTGAAAACACCAGGGTGGCCTACCCCATTTATCATATTGATAATATAGTCAGACCCGTATCGCGTGCCGGGCATGCCACCACAGTTATCTTCCTGACAGCCGATGCCTTCGGCGTTCTCCCTCCGGTAGCGAGGCTTACCGAGGAACAGACCCAATACTACTTTCTCAGCGGTTATACTGCAAAAGTAGCCGGCACCGAGCGTGGCATAAAAGAGCCTCAACCATCCTTCTCTGCCTGTTTCGGAGCTGCATTTCTCATGCTTGACCCGATAATTTATGCACATGAGCTGACGAAAAAAATGAAAGCTCACAAGGCTGAGGCATGGCTAGTCAATACCGGATGGATGGGCGGGCCGTACGGTACCGGCAGACGCATTGACCTCCCCTCAACAAGGAATATTATTAATGCCATCCTGAATAAGACTATCATTGATGTGCCTTATTCGATCCTTCCGATATTTAACCTGAGTATTCCTCAGTCAGTTCCCGGAGTGCCATCGATACTACTAGATCCACGTCAGGCATGGGGTGCTGATCACAAATGGAACACGGCTGCCGGAGAACTGGCAGAGAAGTTTAAAAAGAATTTTTCGAAATTTACCTCCAACCCTGAGACTGCAAGACTGGCACACTCGGGACCTGAAATCTGACAATCAGCAAATGAATATCTATCTGTCTGTTGCAGCTCTTCTTCTGGCTTATGTTGCAGGATCTCTGCCGACAGCTGTCTGGGCAGGCAGGATCTTTCACGGCATTGACATAAGGGAACATGGGAGTGGAAATGCCGGGGCGACGAACACCATCAGGGTGCTGGGTTGGAAGACCGGCATCCCGGTACTCATAATCGACCTGGCCAAAGGCCTGCTGGCAGCATCACTGCCTGTACTTCTGAACAGCGCACCTGAAGATTCCACCCAGATGATGGCCATGAAGATTGCCTGTGGCATGGCAGCTATCATAGGCCATGTATTTCCTGTTCTCGCAGGCTTCAGGGGTGGTAAGGGCGTGGCAACAACATTCGGAGTGTTACTGGCACTGCATCCCTGGCTAACACTGACCTGTGCAGGCATATTCCTGCTAGTGCTTCTGATAAGCGGTTACGTGTCACTCAGTTCAATGACTGCAGGCATAATGTTCCCGATACTGCTGATGACCCTATTCAGCACTCCTTCAATGCTTTTCAAGATCTTTTCTATAGTGGTAGCTATTGCGCTTGTTCTTACCCATACAAAGAATATCGGAAGGCTAATAAGAGGCGAAGAAAAAAGATTTATCCGCAAAAAGAAAGTCTAGCGATTTCTAAGCTGTGCCATAGCTTTGGCAAACTCCTTGCCCAGGTCAATGTATCCGTCTGAGTCATAATGCCATGGATCACTGTACTTGTAATTGTCGGTTGAAGTTACAAGGGCAGCATTCCCATCTTCACTGACAAAATCAGCCTGCGCCAGCCTCACTATCTCTCCATATGTCCAGATAATGCTGTCGCTGTCAAGATGAGATTCAGAAATGCGGCCTATCACCACAGGTATCTGCTGCGAACCGAGCACCTCCCTGATATCACCCATGAGCATATTAAGGTTTTCCTTATAAACTGAGGCTGCCTGCTCATTACCGGCATCAGTCTCCCCCTGCATCCATACAATTCCTGAGAGTATCAGCCTGTCTTTCCTGCCGTCACCATCAATATCAGTGTTTGCTAAGGCACCTTCTACCGTCGCCATAAAGTGATCATACTGGTTGATGCCATTTCCCACTGCATAATCAGGATGCCAGCATCCATACCCTTCACCAGCAGTGATATCAATTGATGACCCTCCTTTCGAATACTTCACAAGTGCTATATTCTCATCAGGAAAGAGCTCCTTAAGCTGCAGGGCAAAGGTCAGTTCGATTCCAAATCTGTCAGATAAAGTATTTGTGATTCCATCACTCCTGAAGCCAACCCCATGACCCGGCTGCAGGGCAGTCCAGAATCCTCTGCCGTCAGTCTCACTATTGTCCGGGGCAGTATTGCCATGGTAGATCATTACACCGGGAACAGGAGTTTTCATCTCAACAGGGAGCTGCGACACAAAACCGTAACCGTCCATATTAGACTGTCCTCCAAGGTAATAAAGATGGTAGTCAGTGCCCTTCCGGCTGCATGATACCAGTAAAATTACACAGGCAATCATAATCAGAAAATTTGCTCTTTTCATTTCGATATCGTGTATATGAGAGGTAATGTGATTTAAAGGTATCAAGAAATTTGCTATTTTTATCACTTAACAAACTTAACCAACATTTAAATCATTTAAGTATGGAAGGTATAAAAGGAACCAGGACGGAGAAAAATCTCCTTAAGGCATTTGCCGGTGAATCACAGGCAAAAAACCGTTATGAATTTGCAGCCAAGGTAGCAAAGGAGGAAGGATATGAGCAGATAGCCGGAATTTTCCTTGAGACCGCTCTGCAGGAACAGCAGCATGCTAAAAGATTCTTCAAATTCCTTGAAGGAGGGATGCTTGAGATCACGGCAAGCTATCCTGCCGGAAAGACTTCAACTACCGGAGAAAACCTCGAAGCAGCAGCTGCAGGTGAGCATGAAGAGTGGACCGAGCTCTATCCCGAATTTGCCAGAATAGCTGAAGAAGAAGGATTCAAAGAGGTGGCTACAGCATTCAAGGCTATCGCTTCTGCTGAGAAGATACATGAAGAGCGATACAGGAAGCTCCTTGAGAATGTAATGGGCAATAAGGTGTTTGAGCGCGGTGAGAAGGTTTTCTGGTATTGCCGCAAATGCGGGTATGTCCACTTTGGCACCAAACCTCTGAAGAACTGTCCTGCATGTCTTCATCCTTTCAGCTATTCAGAGATTTTCGCTCAGAACTACTAACAGATACTGATCACAGAAATGGTAGATGGTGAGGGGATGCTTGACCTGGTCAACAGGCGGCAGAGCGACAGACGGTATCTCGATAAACCGGTTGAGAAAGAGAAGATCGAAAGGATAGTTGAAGCAGGCAGGCTTTCACCTTCGGCATGTAACGGACAGCCATGGAGGTTCATCGTTGTTGATGAGCCTGAACTGCGGGCGGAGGTTGCGGCTGCAACCGAGTCTCAGGTACTGAGGATGAACACATTCGTTCAGCAGGCCCCGGTACTTATCGTTATCATAAGAGAGAAGTCAAATTTCAACTCGAGGGCAGGCGATCTCCTCAAGAACAAAGATTATTCCCTGATTGATATAGGTATTGCCACTGCCTCGATGTCTTACCAGGCCACTGCGGAAGGACTGGGAACGTGCATCATAGGATGGCTCGATGAGAAGAAGATCAAGCGGCTGCTCGGAATACCCGCGTCGAAAAAGGTGGAGCTTGTTCTGACCGTCGGTTACTCAGATAACACCAGCAGAACAAAACTGCGGAGGCCCCCCGGAGAGGTGACCTCGTATAACAGGTATTGACATATTTACGAAATAATCTAATCTGTGTAGCGACGCCCAAATTGGGTGTTGCTACTGATCAGAGCCGGAAATTCATCGCCTGATGTTAAATTTGTGTCGGGTACCAAAACAACGTCGCAATGCAAAGATGCTCTATCCTATTGCAGCTCTCTTATCTTGATACTCCTGAATGAGACTTTGTTTCCATGGTCCTGAAGCAGGATGTGCCCTTTTTCGCTTACTCCAAAGTTTTTAAAGTCCTTATATTTACTTTCTTGTACCAGTTTAATAAACTCCTCACTACCTCTCTGGTATTCAAGAACTTTAAATCCATTTAGCCAGTGCTCTGTATGGTTGTCCGATGAAACGATTCTTCCTGTGTTCCAGTTACCTATGCCCTTAAACTGTTTTTTTTCTGCCGCAGGTATCAGATCATAAAGTGAAGCAAGGGTTCGGTTACCATCCCGTCCCATTTTGGCGTCGGGATGGTTCAAATCGTCAATTATCTGATATTCCAGCCCGATTGCAGAACCGGAGGTCTCATAATTCTCTGTAACGAAATACTTTACTCCACTGTTAGCCCCTTCGTCTATCATAAACTCAAAACTCAGGATAAAGTTCCCGTATTCATTAACCGTGACGATATCTCCTCCTCCCTTTGACTGTTCCCCTCCTGTCTCCAATACGGTCATCATCCCATCCTGAATGATCCATCCCGAATCAGGGAAATTTTCCTTATGTGCGCCTCTCCAGTTCGTTGAGGTGAGGCCGTCAAAAAGCAGTTCCCATCCTTCTTTTTGCTCTAACTCTGACAGTGTATTGGGTATTGAATTAATCTGGTAAATCTCTTTCTGATCAATGAGTCGGTATTTTTCCAGATTATCTGTTACGATCCTGATATTTTTCCACCTTACCTGTAAGCCTGCATGTTCATCAGGCACCTGATGTACCTGAAAACCAATAAATCCCGAAGCGTCTGCATCATCGATCAGATCGGCAACAGGGATACCGTTTACCCAGGTCCTGATCCGGGTACCGATAGCTTCAATATGATACTTGTTCCACCCGTACTTATCGAAACTTTGTACTGCTTCGGGATTGTACGGGGTTACCGGATAAAGCCATGCTCTTCTGGCTTCGTCATAGATACCTCCGCTCCATCCTCTTGGGCTTGGATCAATCTCTACCTGATAACCAAAAACACGTCCATTTTTAATACTGTCAAAGCTATGGCTTCTTATTTGCACTCCTGAGTTCAGCAATGAGTCAATTCTAACTTCAAATTCAAGAATGAAATCGGAGTATTCAATTTCTGTGCACATGAAACTATTGGGGGTTCCGGCTGTAGAAATCCCTACCATTTCCCCATTCTCAACAACGTACTGAGCCTTACCATTAAGCTGAACAAAGCCTTCAAAATCCCTTCCATTAAAGAGTGGTTGCCAGTCAGAAGTGGTGCAGCAATTAAAGAATACAACCATTCCAAGTGCTATCGGAAAAATTAGTTTTTTCATATATTAATGTTTCATTACTATTTATATTCAGGAAACTTCCATGGAGAACTGTAGGTGGGTTTAATCAATGCGTTGGCATCTTTTTGCCCGAATGTGCCCTTGGTATTATCCCATGTGAGTGGTTTCTTAACCCTGCATGAGATATTTGCCAGGTGAGTCAGTTTGGCTACTTTGGCCCCAATAGCTACATCAGCATTTGGCAGATTGCGTGTCACCATACAATCAAGGAAGTTCGCAACATGTGCTCCGAGGCCACTGGCAGCAACGCCTGTTCCTTTAATTACCTCAGATTTTGTTCTTAATGGGACAGCTGCCATTCTGGGAGCAGAATCAACTTGTGGAATCACCTCCCAACCGTTCCTGTCGATTACCAACGTTCCGTTTTCACCCAAAAAGGCAAGTCCATGCTCACGACCATATGGACCACCTGAAATTCCACAGGCATGATCCCAGGTAACTGTCAGATTGTCATAGACATAAGTTGTGATCAAAGTATCAGGGGTTTCCATTGCATCAGTAGGATAGGCAAATTTACCCCCTGCTGTATAGACCTCTTTTGGAAGGTCAAGATTCATACCATAAAGTGCATAGTCAAGAAGATGCACTCCCCAGTCGGAATTCAACCCTCCCGCATAATCCCAAAAATACCTGAAATTATAATGAAACCTATTGGGATTGAAAGGTCGATGTTTCGCAGGCCCCAGCCACATCTCATAGTCCACGCCCGGAGGCACGGGTCCATCAGGTTTAACCGGAAGTGTTTTCTTCCCTATCATGTATGCCCACACTTTTACAGTCCTTATACGGCCAAGCTTACCGGAGTGAATAAAGGTTACAGCTTCCTGCCAGTGGGGGTCGCTGCGCTGCCATTGCCCGGTCTGAAGAATACGGTTATGAGTTCTGGCTGCTTTAACCATGGCATCACATTCAGCGATTGAATTGGCGAGGGGTTTCTCACAGTATACATCTTTGCCAGATTCCATAGCTGAAATTGCCTGAAGGCAGTGCCAATGGTCGGGTGTAGAAACAATAACGGCATCTACATCCTTGCTATCAATTACTCTGCGCCAGTCTTTCGTTAGCAATGATGGCTTTACCCCTGTCAGTTTTTCAATATCAACAGCCTTCCCATTCAGGATTTCATCATCGATGTCGCAGAATGCTACACAATCAACCTGTGGAAATTTCAGAAATGCCTGTATGTTTGACCATCCCATATTCCGTCCACCGATCAGGGCTACCCTAATCCTGTCAGAGGGACTAACAGTTACACTCCTGCCTTGCAGATATTGTGGTATTGCCCCAAGTCCGGCAATACCGGCTGTGGCGATGATACTGGTTTTTACAAAACGCCTTCGATCTGTCATTATATATTATATTAAGTTCTACTGTATTCTAATTTATTTTTATCTTTTTTTAAATCAGGCTACTCGCTTTTGTATAACAGAGTTCTCAATTCTGAAATAAGATCAGCATATTCAATATTACACGCCAGATTATTGTATTCAGTCGGATCGGTTATCTGATCATACAATTCATTACCCTTCAATCCGTTATCCCATTCAACATAACGCCATTTCGCCGTTTTAACCATGCGGCCAAGCATCTCTCCGCGCCTGACAATTGCCCTAACTTCACTGCGGAATGGCTTTGAGGGGTCATAAACCATCTCTGCAAAACTCTTCCCCTCAAGATATTGCGGGGTATTGTTGAGTTTCATTAGTTCTGCGAGTGTTGGGTATATGTCAATATATTCGAACATAGCATCCGATACAAGACCTTTTACACGAACGGATTGGCCTGCAATGATAAACGGTGCATTTGTGCCCTTTTCGAAAATTGTTACCTTATTCCACCAATTGTGTTCACCTAAATGATAGCCATTGTCACCGAAAAAAATTATTAATGTATTATCCAATTGATTTGTTTCCTCCAATGCCTTCAACAGTTTACCAACCTGTGCATCCATGAAGCTGACGCAGGCATAATAGGATCGGACAAATTCCCGTTTGTCCTGATCTGAAAATTTATCAAATACAGAAGTTTCACCGGGTAGAGTATGTTTATAGGGAGGTTGCCATCCGGGCGGAATACCAGGCGGATCACATATCTCAAGCGGATACATATCGAAATATTCTCTTGGAGCTATGAAGGGGTCATGAGGCTTATGAAATCCGACAGCAAGAAAAAACGGCTTATCTTTTTCTGATTTAATGAATTCAACAGCTTTTTCTGCTATTTGTCCGTCGGCCTGATCCTCATCAGTACCTTCAGCAGCCATCCATTCACACCATTTTAATGCACCAGCTGTCATATTGCGGTTTTCACCTTTTTTACCTATTGTTGTGGGAGCGAATGAGTATATTTCATCCCAGGCTTTAGGGTCGTTATACTCTTTATCGCGATGAAAAACTTTGCCCAGGCTCATTGTATAAAAACCATTCTTCTTAAACAAATATGGCAAGGTGACCCTGTCTCCCAAAACAGACTGCAGAGGTGTATTGTTATCCAGAACATTGATAGTTTCAGGCCTCAATCCTGTCAGGAAAGACGATCTGCTTGGCCCGGAAACAGCATAGTTGCAGTATGCATGATTAAAGCGGATACCCATTTGTGCCAAGCGATCAATATTAGGAGTATTGACCACCGGATGTCCATAGCAGCCCAATGTTGTATTAAGATCATCGACGACTATGAACATCACATTCCTGTCTGATTTAGTCCTTTCCGACTTTATATCGCGGGTTGGTTGCCCCATACAATTACTGGCTATAGCAGTCAATAATAAAATGGTGGTTTTCATGTTTATTGATCTTTATTATGCCTTATTGACTTGCTATATTACTAAAGAGTTGTGAAGAATCTATGTCCTTTTACCTGTTTGTTTCCACCCGCGCAGGCATTTCCAAGCTGAGAGGAATCTCTTTCCTCAGCATTTTGGCGCCCTGCCCTGTTAACCACAGATAATGATCTGAAGGCATTCCATCATTACCAACAAAATGAGCTTTTTCGCTGTTCGGCGGAATATCTGATACTTTGAATATTGCTGTCCCTTCATCAATCTCATCGAACATTGCCACATAGATCATTTCTGACCCGGCAAGTATGACAGTTGTTATCTGGTCCCAAAAGAAGCGGCCACCAAGGCGTGGAATAGCACCGTAAGCCGTATAGCGCGAAAGCTCAGGCTTTCCAAGAGAAAGGTTTCTCCAGCTAAATCCCGGACAGATTACAGGCACAAATTCAACATTATTCTCTTTTGACCATTTGATATCTGCTATAAGATGATCGCGAAAATGCTCTACATATTTATGAACATACGGGGTAAAGCGTTGAACCATCCATGGCATAACGATGTCTACAGAACCGATAAGCTCGTGGAGATATGGATCTGGCAAACAATCTTTATCCAGTTCTCTGAAATAAGTTGGAACACCAAGCATTATTGAACAGCCGCCGTAAACGGGATCATTCTTTAGAAAATCGATCAACCTGTTTAACCCTATATTTCTTATGTTGTAGGGACGATCAGGAAACCCGACTCCCCAGATAGCAACCAGTGGTTTCCCCTTATGGTAAAGATATGTCTGGTTCTCCCCCTGATTTGTGACCTTCAATACATCAACCAGCATTTTCCAGTCTTCAATTACCGAGGAACAATCTTCTCCATCGGCCTTTAAGCCTGACAGATCGTACATTACAGCTATGGCCCGTCCATTAACTTTTGAAGCACTCAACGCATTCCGCAGAATCATATCTTGCGACTTGTTGCTGTTTTTATATCCTCTGGTAACGCCAAAGAACCGTTGCATAAAAACACCATCAATTCCATATTCCTTCATCCACCTGAAATGAAGATCTGTAGTGCTTTTATCAGCTGAACTGAAGACTTCGGCAGTTTTTCCGTCGGCAAATTTAAATTCTGTTTTGTATCTCTTCTCATAATCCGAGACATCAGGCCAGAAATCAACCGTATTGTTATCGTTATCGAATCTCCCATTTTTCCCATAATGCACCCATCCTTCGTTTGCAGCATCTCCGGGTGCCCGAAACCAACCCTGATAGCCTGCCATTACAAGTCCGGTATAACTTGGGAACATGGTCTCCTTACCATGCTTGTTTTGAGCGTTTAACCCGCCTATTAATGAAAAAATGAATAAGGACAGGACAACTATTCTATACATATAATTGATTATTGAGATTGTTTAGTTGGGTTTATAAACATCGGGAACTGCCAAGGGATCTGTCCCCCATTTTTTATTTGGATAGGGCCCCATAACTAATTCAAGGACTCCACCGTTTATTATGTCGTCATGTGTGAACCAGGGTCCATTTAGTGCTTTACCATTTAGACTGGCACTTTGGATATATTTGTTCTTTTCAGAACAATTTGGGGCGGAAACAATAAACTGCTTTTTATTCGGAAGATTAATAGTCACCTTTGAGAAGAGCGGACTACCAATTGAATAAACCGGGATGCCTGGTGTAATTGGATAAAATCCCATTGAAGAAAAAACTACAAAAGCCGACATACCACCACCATCTTCATCACCTGGAATGCCGAATATGTTGTCTTGAAACCATGTATTAAGAAGCATTCTGATTTTCTTCTGAGTCTTCCAGGGTGAATCAGTAAGGTTATACAGGTATGGAATATGGAAACTTGGTTCATTGCCCATCGAAAACTGGCCAACAATCCCAGTAAAATCGGGGAAGCGTGCATACATTTCATACTGACTTCTTCCCAGGCTTTCCCTGAACAGCTGATCGAGACGGTTTTCAAAAGCAGCCTTGCCTCCCATAAGTTTTTGAAGCCCCGGGATGTCTTGCTGTACCCCCCATAAATATGTCCATCCATTGTTCTCATCGTAATAATCGCGGCCCCCCATACCGCCATCAAACTTTGGGTCGATATCAATCCAGTTTCCATCCTTGTCTTTTGGCATGAAAAAGCCTTTTTCAGCCCAGTATAGGTTTTTATAGTTCTCAGCCCTTTTGGAAAAAAGGGTGTAGTCATCGGTTTTGCCAAGCTCCTTGGCCATCTGGGCCAGGGCCCAGTCATCGTAACTTGCAGCAAGAGTGACGGCAACAGACTGTCTTTTTTCAAAAGAGTGTACCCTGGCTACAGTCTCCTCTTCGCCCGGATGCAAAGCAGGGAAGTACCCTTTTTCATAATAGAATGAGTCCAGTTCGCAAGCTTCTCCCATTCTCCAGGGGACCATAGTGCCCTGAAGGGCATTCTTTTTCATCCCTTCGTAGGCCCTGTTAATATCAAAATCTCTTATGCCCTTCCTCCAGGCATCCAGGATCATTATAGTTGAGTGAAACCCATTCATTGGCGGTGTATCTCCTTCAAACTGTGGAAATTGGGGCAGCCATCCCGACTGTTCATCCATTCTGATATATGATGCGATCATATCGGCTTCCAGTTCAGGATTTAAAATAAACCTTAAAGGATGAAGTGCCAGGTAAGTGTCCCAGATCCAATCATCGACGTAAAAATCCCTGTTGTCTTCATGCACCTGGCCATCATAGTTGCTGTAATACTTTCCATCCTCTGTAATGTTTACCATTCGCTCCAGGCATCGGTAAAAAGCTGTGTAAAAAGTGCGCTTATAAGCCTCGTTGCCACCTTCAACCTGTATCTGGTTAAGAGCAGTCTGCCATTTCTTCCTTGCGTTTCCCTTTACTTCTTCAAAGTCCCAACCCGGAATTTCTTTTTCAAGATTAGAGGTTGCCTGTTCAAAGCTGATGAACGAGATGCCATATTTGAACTTTATCTTGTTTTGCCGGGTATCGTGCCATGTTATCCAGGAATTTTCCCCGCTATTGCTAATAGCACCTTTACTATCAAAAGCACCAACTGCAAAAGCATACATCCCATTAAAAGACAGACTTCCCTTTATTGAACCATCATCGTTCATTGTCCAGTTCATTCCATTCAAGGCCTTTAGAAACAGCTTCTTTGAGCTGCCGGCAGGGAAATTGAATTGATAAAAGCCAGTCCTTTCACCCGGTGAATACTCAACTGTGATATCGAAATCTTCAAGCCAGGTTGAATAATAGTATGGTGATGCAATCTCAAGCTCCTGGTCCCATGCAGAAACAGGCACCTGGTTTTCAGGAAAATCACCAGAAACAGGTAGAATATTAAAGATAGGAGTTGACCTGTGATCCCTAACAATAAGTGGGAAAGACTGTATCTGATCGTCGCGGTAATCTTTTCTTACAGGATACATACGAACCATTGAGTTGGGAATATGCATACGTGGCCTGGTTGGCTGTAAGAGCGGTGCAACACCTCCAATCTGGGGATCAACAAATTTAAGATTATCGACTTCCTTTGCACCCTTTTGGCATGAGCCCAGAAGAATTAGGAATAGTACGACATACAATCGTATAAAACGGGGTAAATCTGATAGATTGCTCATAGTGGATTATAATGTTATTTTTAAGGATGCTTCAAATTTTTTTATTTCATCCAAAAGTTCTTTTACCTTATCGGGATTAATCTTAGATAAATCATTAGACTCTGTAGGATCGTTTTTAAGATTGTATAACTGAATCTCATTTTCTGTTTCTAAAGGAATGATCCCCGGGTAAAGGGCCGGAGTGGCCTGACCCTTTGAGGCAATTATGGTTGTACCATCGGGAGCGCGTGAGTCTTTCCATGTACTTAAATCAATCTCTTTGCGATGACCCGGGTTGTGTAAAAATAGTTTCCATTCGCCTTTCCTTACGGTCATCAGCTTCTCATTATGCATGCTAAAGACCGGGTCGTGGATGACCTGATTTCCTTTCAAGACTTCAGTGATATCTTTTCCGTCCAATATATTCCGGGAAGAACTGGAGATTTTTGCAAGTGACAGTAAGGTTGGAAAGATATCGGCAGACCAGCAAGGAACTTCAACCTTTGCATTTTCAGGAAATACCTCAGGATAAGAAATTATAAAAGGAACTCTTATCCCACCTTCCCAGGTTGTTGCTTTCATACCCTTCAGTCCGCCTGTACTGCCTCCATACCAAGGGCCGTTATCAGACATAAATATTACAATCGTATTTCCCAGAATCCCCAGTTTCTTTAAAGTATTCACAATTTCCCCCACTGACCAGTCAAGCTCACGAATAACATCAGCATAAAGATCGTAAGGGGTTTCAGGTGTAAAAAACTGATCGGATGCTGCAAGAGGCTTATGCGGCATGGCATGGCAAAGATGAAGGAAAAATGGTTTGTTCTTATTTTTTGTAATAAAATCTATTGCTTTTTGGGTATATTTCTTTGTCAGAAGCCTCTGATCTACCGGATACTCTACTGTGTCCATGTTTTCGATTATCTGTACCGGACGCATATCGTTCGAATAGAGAATTCCGTAATATTCATCAAATCCATGTTTTGTGGGGAAATATTCGGGTTTATGTCCGAGATGCCATTTCCCTATGCACTTTGTCCTGTATCCGGCTTCCCGAAAAACTTCCCCAAGGGTTATCTCATTTGCCTCAATCCCAACATCATTAACCCCTGCATCAGGCGCAGGATTAGTAATTAGACCATGCCGAAGAGGGAAACGACCGGTCAACAGAGTGGCTCTTGAAGGTGCTGAGTAAGGGGTTGGGACATAAAAATCGGTACATATCACACCATGTCCGGCAAGATTATCAATATTTGTTGTTTTATAGTTTCTCTGACCAAAACATGAAATATCTCCATAACCCAGATCATCGGCTAATATAATTAGCACATTGGGTTTTTTATCATTATCAGAATAGCAACCTGTAAATACAAGCAAAGATGTAAAGAAGATGGAGTTAACCCCCGGGAATAATAGGTCTGATCGATTCATTTTAACATGTTTATTTTTCGGGATAAACAAATTTTTCAAAATTAATCAGGGTTTCATATTATCATTTTTTTTCAGCTATTCGATTCAATATCAAATATTTCACGTTCCCAAATCAAAGCTATTCCACCACTGCATCAATTGAAAAAAGTAAGGGCAAGAATAGAGAAGATTGTCATGCCCTTTGCTTTACAAACTAACCTAACCAAACCAACCGTCCTAAAATAACTTATTACTAGTCATTTATTAATCTTACGGAGTTACCTGAACAGCATACTTTCCAAATGCAAGATTAATAGTTGAGGTTTAACAAAGCATTAATAAAGGATTAAATAAATTAATTTGATGAAGAATAACCATCCGACATAATAGTGCCGATCATTGTTTGGGGTGCGTCTGTGGGACAACAAGGAGTTGAATGAGACTTTATAAGACCCTGAGCACTGCAGGTTACAAGAGATGGTTCCATCCCCCAAAAAAAAATATCTATTCTCGTTTCCCCTGACAGAAGATTGATTTTTCTCCATAACGAGAATATGCCGATTTTGCTGCTTTAATAATTAATTATATTAATGATTTTTTAGTATATAATTAATTGAACTGAAATATATTTCTGTTATTTCAATAATTCTACTAATGGTAATGATTTAAAGCTTAATTGTCAAAAGGATTATTTTATAGGAAATGGCTTCCTGAGTACAATCATGAAGGGAAATCTGACAATCAATAATTCTGAAATATTATTAATTTTTGAAATTAGATGAAACATAAAATTGATATCTGAATTAAATAAAACAATGTGATGAAAAGACTAATGATTTTGGCTACACTGACACTGCTCATATCAACTCTCCTGTTCAATAAAGCTGAAGCTCAGAAATTCATTCATCCGGGCATTGATATGACCTCGGCTGATCTTGAATATATGAAAAAGCAGGTACTGGCTGGTGTCCAACCATGGAAAGATGCATTTGACCGTCTGAAGACCAAAACGGATCTTAGTTTTATTGTTAAACCTTTCACTCATGTTCAGCGTGGAGCATATGGAAAGCCAAATATCGGTGGCGATGACTTGGTCAAAGGTTCAAATATGGCTTATGATTGCGCAATACTCTGGTACATAACAAATGATAAAGCATATGCTGATAAGGCAATTGAGATACTGAATGCCTGGTCATCTGTACTCTGGGATTTTGACTATAACGACTCCAAACTTCTTGCAGGATGGACAGGACATCTGCTGTGCAATGCGGCTGAAATATTGCGTTCGGAAAGATCTCTCTGGCAGCAGAAAGATATTGACAGTTTTACGAACATGATGATGACTGTATATTACCCATTAATCAGATATTACAAGCCTGAAGCTAATGGCAACTGGGATGGAGCTATCATTCACTCTATCATGGCAATAGCTATTTTTACCGACAATCGTGAAATGTTTAACAATGCTCTGGATCACTTCCTTCA
>JALOMO010000082.1 GCA_025455395.1 Bacteroidales bacterium | reverse complement strand
GTTTCTGTAATCCCGTTTTGTTTATTTATCAGAATACTAGTATTGGTATTATTTAGTAGCCAAATTTGAACTTCAATAGTCTCTATTCTGCCACTCTTTCTCAATTCCACATTTATAGAGTCGCTTATTATGAGGTCTACATCGCTATTCTGAGCAAATAGAGGATTAAAATGAAAACATACTAATATTAGGATAATAGATTTTTTATGCATTTCATCAATTTTATGGAATTATTGAATTTAAATACAGATTATAAAAATGTTGATAATTCTTTAGATACTGGTCCATACCAGTTCTTAGATAACTCAACAAATATGCTCTAGCTTCCATTAAATAATTAGCTAATATGTTCATACCTTTACCATCTCCATGATAAAGCCATGAATACATCCCTGAAGCGTAATCTGTAGCGTGCGTTAATTCATGGCTTAATGTTTCATATCCTGTAATATTCCCTTTCCAAATACTTCTAATTGTTCCCCTAGATAATTCAATACTATTTCCTGAGAAACCTATTTCACCATCAGGTAGTGTAGTCCTAATCGGGCCTCTAAAGGCTCTACCGTTCGCATTCCCCATATTTTTTCCTATTTTGAACTCCCAAACCTTAGATGTGGTCCATTCCTCGTCAGAAATAGTATTGCCAATAATTTCTAATCTTTCTCTTAGCAGAATGTCTCCATCCCAAAAGTCTCTTTTATGGATTGTAGCATCTATTCCTCCAACTAAACCACCTAGTAATGCTCCTGAAGTGCCCCCAATTGCGCCATATTTTAATCCGCTCCATAGTGCTTGATTAAGATTTTGTCCATCAACTAAACCATTTCCAAATCCGGATGTAAATCCTCCTCCGAACCCTGACGCCCCACCAATTGCAGCTCCGCTCCAGAAATTTGTAGTGAAACTGGTAGAAATAGCCTTCATCGCACTTTGTGATCCAATAAATCCAGCTCCGAAAGTCGAGCCAGACATTGATGCTGTAATTCCTGCTCCAATTCCTGCGCCCAAGGCACCAGCCAAAGCACCAACTCCAAAATAACCTAATCCTTCTGCATTAAACTTGCAACCATGAATAATCCAATTAAGTGTTCCTCCAATTAATCCACCAACGATAAGATTCCAAAATTCCCCACTTGGGTCTGTATAAACGAGTGGATTATTGAGGCAATAGGCGTATCTGTTAAAATTCTTGGTTCTATCAGTGGCCTGTACAAAGTTATCAGGGCTAAGGAACATGGCAAGTAGTGGATCATATACCCTACCATTCATATTGATCAGGTCAAATTCAAGGAGATGTTCATGACCAGTAAATCCCCTGCCTGTAAATAAGGTAGGAACGACTGAATTGTAGCTCCAGTCAATCGGATTGCGCCGTCTACCCCATGGATCAAAGTTGTTACGTTCCTTTATACTTCCATTTGCTTTTGTGATTACATCAAATGATCCCAACAGATCTGTGTGTAAGTAAAAATAGTTGACGCTGTCTGGTTTTATTTCGATAATTGCTACCGTACCTGATGGTGAGTTGATATAATATAATTCTCTGAAACCCTGTGGTGTAATCTCTTTTTCATAATCTCCAAAAGCATAATACTTTGTTGAAAGAGTTTGGTTATTTAATTTATAAACCTGTTTTTTTCTTTGATCTTCAGGTCCATATATCCATGAAAGGCTTTTAACCGTCAGAGAGTCAACCGTATGTGTTAGGGTCTTAATTTTATCAAACACTGTATAGGTAACCAACTGGTCTGGCAGTGCATCTAATAGTGATGTTGGATTTGTTATTGACTCTGGAGCATGAACACTTATACCATAATTGTATTCCCCAACATCAGATTTAAAAAGAATATTTGTCGTGTCATATGACATAGTCATCACGTTCTGGCCGATACCATAGGTAAGCAATCTGTTCTGATTATCATAGGTATAGTTTTCAGATGCTATGGTCCCATTACTCTTCAGTCCACTTCTGGAGGTCATGTTACCTGTCAAAGGATTAAATGAATAAGTCCAATTTTGCAAAGTAGTCGCCCCAATAGTCTGAATACTTTCAGGAAATCCATATTGATCATACGTGAGGATGGTGTTCTCAGTGTTGTTCCGTAGTTTGAAATTATCTATAATTCCGTACTTATTTTGAGAATAAGCCTTCCAGACAAGCGAACCATTAACAAGAATCTGGTCTTGGTAGCCACGAGCATTATAAGTATAGGTTTCAGTGACTAAAGAATTTGTTATTGCTTTAATAAGCTCCCCCCTTGCATTATATTCAAAAGTGCGTGTGAAAGTATTCTGGGCATCGACTTTTTGTATTATTGATAATACTCTGAGGTAATTATCATAAGTGTAGCTACTTTCAGCCCCCTCTGATGTAAAAGTCCTTTTAAGCATTCCAGAGGTCGGGAAGTATTCATAAGATTTTGTCAAACCTGTATTCCACGTTTCTGAAACAGTTCGACCACCAGCATCATGGTCAATTATTACCTTATTTCCTTTTGCATCAGTTTGCTCAAGCAGCATCCCTAGTCCATTGTATTTATATACTATACTGCCTGCATCAAGATCAATTAGTTTCTTCTGATTTCCGTAATCATCATATTCTATAAAAGTTGAACCAGAAGGTGATTCAATTTCAATTGTTTTTCCTTCAGGATTATATTTATAAATTATTGTTCCACCAGGTTCAGTAACCTTTGTTTTCATTCCAGCTGCATCATATTCTGTTTCGTAGGATCTGCCTGCCTGAGTCATGCTGGTTTTAAGAGGAGAGTAAGAGTAAACCGTTACTAAATTATTTGGAGTAACAGTCTCAGTCGATGGCCGGTTAAATGTATCATAAGAGAACGTTGTATACTGAGGCCTGGCATCACCTTCAAAGTATGGCAAATACTTTTTCGTCAACCTTCCAAGAGAATCATATTCGACATCACTGACAAGAAATCTTCCATCAAAAGACTCAACCTTGCTTCTCAATTCCTTCCCTGAAATATTGTAATAAGATATTTCTGTTGGCTTTCCGGCCATTGAAACTTGTTCATAATACAATTCACCTAACCCCAAAGCGTTATTTGACCAACCCCTTGTTATGTTCGTTACTGTACTGTCTGGAGATGTAATTCTGAAAGTTCTCCCTATATTATCATATATATAGAAAGTTGAAAGATTGTTATGATCAGTTACTTTGTAAGGTAGTCCTGTACTACTATCAAGGTCGTAAAAAGTTGTCTGTCCCAGAGAATTTGTACTTTGTATTACAAACCTTGCTTTAATAGGCTCATAAACGTAACTATTGGTTCTGGAATCGCCATCACATAAAATTGAATTTGTCAATAAATTTCCAAAGGTGTCATAAGTAAAAGAAGATATGACCGATGGGGAGGACCCAAATAATTCAGTTGATGATGTAAGCTGACCAGCGCTATTATAAGCCATTGTTTTTTGGCGGGTAATTGTTGAATCACTGTTGGTGCTTATTACCGTTATTGAGCCAGGATTGCCAAATGTATCAAAAGATGAGTATTGCTCCTTAACAGTTTTAATAGTATCCCCAGCTGAGTTTAAATACCCGACTTCCTTTACAGTTATATTACCATCTGTATTGACAGACATTAACTGATACTGGCTTATGTTATCAATAAAATCACTATTGATAGCTTCAGAAGTGTAAGTTGCAAATCTTTTACCATTATCCAGGGCGATAAACAAATTGGTATTTTCAGTACTAGATACCAATGTATTGTTCTTATAGATTTTAGTTTCTTCAGGAAATGGAACATAAAAGGTCGGATCCAGTTCATAATGCATAATTGAGCTATCGCTACTCATTAAATCCTTGGTACTCATTGAAGTAAAACCAAGGATTCCTTTACCTTGTGTATGCACCTTCAAATTTGAATACCGAAACTTCTTGTGATCCAGGTTTCGTTGAAGATTATTATCTACAACTAGAATAGATGATAACAACCTTGCAGGTAAAGATATTTTTTTAACATTGGCTGGAAATTGTTCCTCCTCCTCATGATAAACATTACTATCCATAAGACTTTCATAACCGAAGGATACCTTTAGGTTAGCATTATTGGTGATGCCTAATGCAAAATTTCTAATGTCATCTACAAGAAAATTTGCAGAGCGACTCTCTTCACCTTCAAAAATAAGACTGAAGTCAGTAACACCATCAAAGTTTATATCGTATGGATAAGATGCAAAAAGCAACCCTTGAAGATCAATATCATAATGCTGAAAGGCAAGTCCGGATGATAGGTAAACATCATGAAAATACTCATCATATTCATTCAATATTCCTCCGCCAAGATATGTTACCTGGTGTACGCTAGTTGTAGCTAGCATATCCGATTTCCCATCATGGTTCAAATCATTGATTATAAAACCAACATCCCATTGAGAAGCCATTGTTTGTTCCGTCTGTGGATCATCAGGTACGTTACATAAATATTGATAAAATGTAGGACCGTCAACATTAATGAAAGTGCTGCCCGTCGAGAGAAGTATTTTTGTCTTCACCTGATCTGTAAAACAATTTGGTATGTTTATTCCATTGTCGACAGTAAGAATATCTGTAAGACCATCGCCATTAAAATCTCCAGGAAATATTTTATCATAATAAGTAAACGTGTAATTTGTTATGATCTTGATAAATTGTGTGCTCAATAGATCATATTTGTAAACATTTAAATAGTTTCCATCAACTGTAGCAATGTCACTCCTGCCATCTCCATTAAAGTCAGAGATAAAAACTAGATCCGGTTGATAAAGAAGGGGAACTGTCGAGACGAGGCCGATTATGCTTTTAACATCATTATCCCCCTCTGTAAATAAATAATCTACTACCCCATTCCCATCAAAGTCAGCAAGCTGAACTGCTATGCCACTTTCAGTTGAAGTATAATCAAATATAGTTTGCAGGAATTGCATTGTATTATTACCAAACTTATAAGTTATAAATCTGGTAAAACCGGGTGCCATGTTATTGTGAAATTTGAAGATAAATTCATCAATACCATCGTTGTTTATATCTCCAGTGATCATGCTCTTAAAATAATCACCAAGCAATCCATCAGCAGCGTGAACGTATTCACCGTCTTCCTGTAGATATATTGTCCATGTGTCAGTAGGCAAGTAGGTCAACTTATCTGGGAACACAATAAGATCATACTTACCATCACCATTAAAATCTCCAATCAGTTCTTTATCGGAATCAGCCAAATCCAAGTCAGGCTGGTTCATAAGTGAATATAACGGCCCTCTGTCTCCCCACTTGATCATTGATGAAGATACCATTGTTCCTGCTTGATCATACTCATTTACAATGTTTAGATGAGTGTACAGATCAAGAAAATAGGAAAACTTGTATTTCCTTACCACTTCTGAATTGACTAATACTTCAATTTCACGTAAGATCATTGTGCTTTGTAATGTCCCCCCCCTGAATCCTGTCTTGTTTGCATCAGATCTTTTATCATAGTAGAACTTCATCTCATTACAGAATTGAAGGGCCACATTATCATTCCATGTGTATTTAATACTTGTGAGAATTGGTTCGCTTCCCGTTCCTGCGCCATATTGATAGATGAGATAATTTCCATGTTGATCTATGATCTTGGAGATATAGTAACCATAGATATCACTCACAAAAGGTTCATAATAAGTGTATTCAATTGTTTTTCCGTCTTTGGTGCTGACTTCAAACCAAGTAGGAACACTTTCACCCTCATCATGAAGTATTATCTGAGAATAAGTTTCATTTTCAGTCTTATATGTTGCTCCATCTTCCCCATGAACTCCGCTCACCAGTACTAACCTATTTCCGTCTAATGCGTATTGACTATCAAGATAGGGCAATAGCTCTGGTGAGCTAACCCTAGCATAATAAGGTAATTCAATCTTGTTTATAACTGACAATCCGGAAAGATTAAATCCCATTCCCAAGATTCCATTACCGGCCTGACTATTATAAGTAATTGCCATTTTGGGGGCCATATTCCCTATTCCTTTTGGCGTAAATATGGGAATCTGATACGCAGCGCCACCAGTCGGAGTTACACTATAGGTACCGGTCAGATATCCTGCAGGCAGAGAGGTATTAAGAGTATAGTCATCAGGATCGAATTGCTCATTAAGATAATTTGCATCAACAAATAGGTTCTTATTTGTGGAGGCTGTGAAAGTATTTCCAGCGGAGTATGTATAGCTAAAACCAGGGTTCATTATGACTGCATCTCGAGCTACTTTAGTATGAGTTCCAGAGAGTGCAGAATTTAGTATTAACTCTGCGACCTGCCCATATGCTGTTCCGAAGCCAAGACTTAAAAGATAGAGAAGGACATATTTTCTCATACTATTTACTCTTGATGATTTTATAGACAAATGCCTCATGCCCGATTGTTAGACGTAGGATATAAACCCCATCGTCAAGCATGTTCAATTTAAGATCGCTATCATTTGAAAGACTTTCAAAACGAAGTAGTACTGTCCCTGCTAAATTATAGACTACTGCAGTTTTCTTTTCCTTCTCGTCAAATCCATTGATGAGCAATCTTATAGTAGAATAGAATGGATTCGGATATAATTGAATTCCTATAGACTGTTCCTTTTCTTTGAGCTTATCAGGATCCAACGGAAATGATACAGTTGACGATTTAAGTTCAACAACTTCAAGATTTCTACTTATTCTGCTCCCATTTGCATCATAAGTAAATGCAACAATGTTTTGGCTCCTTGCAGAATTTGAAGCAAGAGTCAGAAGTAATGCTAACAGAATCCCATGGTATTTCATTGATGTGGCCTTTGAAAATATAATTTGACTCTGTTTATTGTTTATCCGGCATAACACTAAGTTGCAGAGCAATTTTTCTGACGATTGCTTCCAACTCATCTATTTTCTTTTGCTGTTCCTGAATGGTTTTTACCATAATAGGGATTAAGCCGGTATAGTCTATTCCAAGTGTCCCATCGTCGCCAATATAAACAAGATCGGGATAGACCTCTTTCATTTCCTGCGCAATAAACCCATACTTTGTCTTTTTAAATAACTCACTCTCTGAATCGTACAACCGTTGTACAGTTGTACTATCAGAGTTAGTAAATTCACGTTGCTTAAGGTTATATTTCACTGGATTTAAGGATGCTATCTTATCATTTGAATCAGATATCTCAAGTGGTGTAATGTTGGTTTTTATTCTCTCGTCTGACTGGGTAATTGTATAAGCCCATAGAGAACCTGTCACCCAAACATTTCCGCTAAAATACCCAGCGTACTTCCCGGGAATCGTGGCATCTCCAGTGCTTGTACCAAAAACTGCAGCACCATTGTTTGCACCGTAAAGGTAGCCGTAAACACCATAATTATAGCCGTTCTGGGCATTCCCTGCAATACCATAGATACCATAAGATCGACCGACAGTAAGAGCCGTAGGGTTTGTTACCGCTCCTCTAACACCGACAAGGTAGTTATTAGCCCCTAGTTTGGTTTGTCCATGAATTGAGTAAATATTTAAGGCACTTCCAGTGCCTGATTCAATCAGTGTATAAAAAGTTCCTCCTGAACTTGATCTTGAACCAGAATAAAAGTGAGCATCGTAATTTGAATAACCTTGTGCATTCAACACCAACTTTGATAAGGGCGTACTAGTTGTATATTTAATACCAACGTTGCCATTATCAAAAACCTTTATCTGACCATTCAAGGGTGAGAAAGGTGCAATTAACATGACTACAGTTACAGCGGAGATAACTAGTCTGAACATTGATTTCATGTGAGGCAGTTTTATTGTTAAAGAAATAACACTATACCGTACATGTCAGAAACAAGTGATTTGTGACACATCAAAAATTGATTTTTTTAAGTGTGTTGATAATTCTTGGGCTTTATTCGATGTCGCCCATTTAGTTGATTATTGAAAGGTCTTGTGTTTTGGAGGAGCAAAAGAACCGAACGAAGTGAGCTCGGCGAAGCCAAATGAACAATCCCAAAAAAACAAGAGGGTGCCCTTATGAGACACCATCTTTTATTGGTTACCGCCGAACCGCTCCTTTATATTGTTGTCACTCATATCTTTGGAGAGCGCCCTTACAAAATCGGCAGGGAACCTGTAAACATCAAGCATAATCAACCCGTCAAGACAGTTATTGAAGTCTGGGTCGACATTGAAGCCAATTATCCTGGCATTTACTTCAAGGTATTTCTTCAGCAGTACCGGTATCCTGTAGCCGCTGTCAACATCACTGACAATCTTTTCCACCTTGCTGATGTCATCTTCCGCATTATCGATAATGATGCGGCTGTCAAAGCGCTTGTCAAGCTGAGGAGTGAATTCTTTTCTAGGCTTAACATATCGCGCAATCTCATTGTCAAAATGGTTGTTCCTTATGAATTCAACAATGAGCGACTTGGAGAATTCGGAAAAGTCATTGCTGATGCTTACAGGCCCGAGAAGATACCTGTAATCAACATGTGTAAGCAGTACTGAAAGAAGCCCCTTCCAGAGCAGGAATAGAGATAGAGGCTTACGCTGATATTCCGGCACGATGAATGATCTTCCCAGTTCAATAGATTCATTCAGATACGGCTTGAAAGAATTGCTGATCCTGAACAGGGAGTTAATGTAGAATCCCTTGATTCCATACTGGCTGAGTATCTCTTTTCCCTTGCCCAGCCGGTAAGCTCCTACAACAGAGTCTGTGTCGCGGTCCCATATCACCAGGTGGTGATAGTAGAAGTCGTATTCATCTATATCGGAAGCCCTGTTTGTTCCCTCACCGACGGCTCTGAATGTCATCTCCCTCAATCTTCCTATCTCCTGAAAAATATTAGGGATAACATGTGTCGGTGCAAACAGGACACTGAAGTTCTTGCTGGAAAAGAGCTCATACGTCTGCCTTATACTGTTGAATTCATCACGGAGCTTTGCCTTGTCGACCGCATCAGCGACCGGTACCTGCCGCTTACTCCTTCGATGCCTCAGGTTCAGGAAAAAATGCCTGGCCTCAAGGGTTGAACCTAAAGAATAGGTCCTGGCCCTCAGATAGCGTCCATAGCGGGCAATATCATGAAATTCAGCCTGTTCCTTTACTGTGACAGGCTTCCCTATGCGGATCCTGATGACCTTGTGGCGTTTGTTGAACAACTCTGAGGCCAGCTTTGCCGTCCGCAGCAACGGATGGATCCTGCCCAGGATATGGAACCACCGGGAATTGGTGCCGTGAAAGTACACCGGAACCACAGGTACCTCTGCCAGCTTAATAAACTTTAATGCCGATACCTGCCATTCACGATCAATAATAATATTTGATTCAGACTGATAGGTTGAGACTTCTCCTGCCGGGAAGATTGCCACCACATGCCCTTCTTTAAGATAATTCAATCCTTCCTTAATGCCTTTGAATGAAGACTTTACATCTTTATGGGTCTCGAAAGGATTAACCGGTAAAACATATTCCTTCAGAGGATCAATCTTCTGCAGCAGGAAGTTGGCCATGCCCTTAATGTCAGGACGGCGGGAGGTGAGTATCTTCAGTAATATAAGAGCATCTATACCTCCGAAGGGATGATTTGAAACGGTTATAAATGGCCCTTCGGGAAGGATGTTTTCAAAATCCTTTTCCGGGACTTCATATTTTATATCAAGCTGGTCAAGTATTGAGTTGATGAAGACAATCGGGTCGTTATCAAAAGCTGAGGAGTAGACCCTGTTAAGCTTGTTGTAACGAAATATCTGCATCAGGGCCTCTGCAATGAAAACTCCCCCCGGCATATCAAGATTGGTTGCCTTTGCCAGCTCTCTTGATGTCAGAAGTTTCATTACCATGCGGTCTCTCAATAGGTGAGAAAAGATAATAAAAAAAACGGAAGGTGGCAACTTCCGTTTCAATTATGCATCTCAGTTTGCCAGGCCCATCATATGATGTACATATTGATGAGTTGTTCAAGGAGTTCCTGTTTTCCGCTGATCTTCTTCGGTTCACCCCCCTTAAGCGCTATCTTCCTCAGATCCTCCAGCGTCAGTTTTCCCTTCTCAAACTGAGCTCCGTCAGTCTTGTCAAAGGATGAATAGCGTGATTTTCTCATCTTAAGATAGTCCGAGTCTTTGAGTATCCTCTCAGCAATGATCAGAGCCCTGGCAAAAGTGTCCATGCCATTTATATGGGCTATAAATAGATCCTCGGGATCGGTAGAGTTACGCCTGACGTGTGCGTCGAAATTTATGCCTCCTGTTGTGAATCCTCCGGCACGCAGAATAACAATCATAGCCTCGGTGATCTCATTGATGTTTGTCGGGAACTCGTCGGTGTCCCATCCGTTCTGATAATCTCCCTTGTTGGCATCTATACTGCCCAGCATCCCGGCATCAGCGGCAGTCTGCAGGTCGTGCTGGAATGAGTGCCCTGCAAGAGTAGCATGGTTAACCTCTATGTTAAGCTTGAAATCCTTGTCGAGACCATAATGGCGCAGGAAACCGATCACCGTTGCCGAATCATAGTCATACTGGTGTTTTGACGGCTCCATAGGCTTGGGTTCGATCAGGAAGGTACCCCTGAAACCGTTCTTTCTTCCGTAATCGCGGGCAAGGGTGAGCATCATGGCCAGATGGTCAAGCTCACGCTTCATGTCAGTATTGTGAAGTGAGAGGTAACCCTCGCGACCTCCCCAGAATACATAGTTCTGTCCGCCAAGAGCGATGGTGGCATCAATGGCATTCTTAAGCTGAACAGCTGCATTGGCAACGACAGCAAAGTCAGGATTGGTTGCGGCACCGTTCATATAACGCGGGTTACTGAACAGATTCGCAGTACCCCATAGCAGTTTTACTCCGGTCTCCTTCTGCATAGACTTCAGAAGAGGAACACTCTTCTCAAGACGTTTCTCGATTTCAAATACAGTTCCGTCACCTACAACATCCGTATCATGGAAGCAATAAAAAGGTGCTCCGATCTTCGAGATAAATTCAAAGGCCATATCCATCTTCACCCTGATACGGTCATCGCCTGTCATGCCGTCATATGGAAAATCCCTGGTTGCTGCACCGAAGGTATCAGTGCCGTCACCGCAGAAGGAATGCCAGTAGGCTATTGCGAAGCGGAGCAGCTCTTTCATCTTTTTACCGGCGACCCTGGCTTCGGGATCATACCACCTGAAGGCCAGAGGATTCCTGGAGTCCCTTCCTTCGTACCGGATTTTCCCTATCCCGGGGAATATCTCTTTTTTTACTTTCTTAGACATGGTAAATTCAATTATATAGTTTATCATCAAGAATATTCACCCATTCATGATATTTTGTCTCATAAATCGCTGACAGCTTCTCATCCGGCTCGCTCACTCCTATGGTCTCAAGACCCCTGAATGCCTCCTTTTCGTTATTATAATATCCGCAGCCTATCCCTGCACCGCGAGCAGCTCCAGCCGAACCGTCAGTATTGTAGAGTGTGATCACTGTGGAAGTGAGGCTGGCAAGAGTATCTCTGAAGACCCTGCTTAAGAACAGGTTTGATTCACCGGCCCTGATGACACTCGGGTTGATCCCTGTCTCCTTCATTATTTCAAGGCCATACCTGAAAGAGTAGGCTATGGCCTCCTGTGCAGCCCTGAAGAGATGAGCCTGCGTGTGAATGTTGAAATTCAACCCATGGAAGGAGGATGAGATATCAGAATTACGAAGCATCCTTTCGGCTCCGTTCCCGAATGGCAGAAGGAATAGCTCTTCACTGCCGGGTGAAACAGCGGAAGACATTTCATTCATCTGCTTGTAAGTCAACCCGGCACCGGTGATCTTGTTAAGCCACGAATAGAGTATGCCGGTACCGTTTATGCAAAGAAGCACTCCAAGCCTGGGGCTGAAACTATTGTGATTGACATGAAGGAATGTGTTTATCCGTGACTGGGGATCGAATTTCATCTCACCGGTGACACCATAAATTACTCCCGATGTTCCGGCAGTGGTAGCGACCTCTCCGGGTGACAGCACATTCAGCGACAGCGCATTGTTGGGCTGATCTCCTGCCCTGTAAGATACCGGGATCCCGGCTTGTAGACCCATCTCCTCTGCAATGCTCCCTGATAATGTTCCCTGAACTGAGAATGAAGGTACAGCTTCAGGCAGAAGGTCAGCGGGTATGCCATAATAATCAAGCAGCTCCTGTGATATACCGCCCCGCTTGAAGTCCCAGAATATGCCTTCTGAGAGTCCGGTATATGAAGTTCTTATCTCCCCTGTAAATCGCATGGCAATGTAATCACCCGGCAGCATTATTTTATGAATCTTTTTAAAGAGGGCCGGCTCATTCTCCCTGACCCAGGCCAGTTTTGAAGCTGTGAAGTTACCCGGTGAATTAAGAAGATGGTGCAGACAGAAGTCCTTCCCCATCTTTTCAAATGCCCTGTTACCTGTCTCAACCGCCCTGCTGTCACACCATATTATAGATGGTCTGAGCACTTTCCCTTCTTTGTCAACAGCTACGAGGCCATGCATCTGGTAGGCGATACCTATTGCCCCGACTGATTTTTTTCTTTCCCCCAGTGGTTTCAGACATGCCCTGAGTGCAACTGTCAGGTTACTCCACCAAATCCCGGGGTCCTGCTCAGCCCAGCCTGGTTTGAGAGCCTTTATCTCCATCTCTGTCGGAGGGTAAGAGGCAGAAGACAATGTCACTCCGGTATCTCCTTCTATAACAGATACCTTCACTGATGAGCTTCCGAGATCAATGCCGAGTAGTAGCATGGTAATATTCTTTTAATTACTGAATAAAATTCAGGCGTATAAATGTACGATATTATCTCTAAGAATGCTTAACAGACGATATGCTGTCATCAAATTACCGGCCTGGCCCGGCTGGTTAAATTCATAATCCCTTCCTGCGATAGAGGCAGTTTTTGTCGTCACATAATTTGCACTGGTATGGGGAATAGCGTACATCACTCCCTATCCCGATTATGCCGCTGACGGATTTGACCGGGTTCATAAGTGCTGATTCGGTGAGGGTGATGCCACAAAAATTGTCTTTAAAGAAACTGAACAATTTATGCTGTTCAGCCACATCCCATCCGCAGTAACCAGGACTGAACCGATTGGTAATTTTCTTGCCAAGCATAGCCATTCTTTCCTTCAATTCATACTGCATCCTGTCGGCTGCGGTTTCAACCACCTCCGATCCGATGACGTCATAGATATACCCTCTCAGCAGATCACCGTTTTTCATGCTGTGGTGGCTCATAGCGCCTATCTCCGGCCCGGCAGTGCAGGTGAAAAGAGCAATCTCTTCAGCCTTCTTTATCTGACTGTAAATAATTGGTTTGACATTAAAGATTACATCTTCTACCTGAATTTTCCTCTGTTCACTGAGGAGAGATATCTCCGTGAAAAGCCGGTATTCAGCCTTGATACCGACCAGAGGTAAAAGTTCTTCTGTTAACTCATTTATCAGAAGCGTAACAGGCTCGGGAGCAGTACCAGGCCGGTAGCCCATTGTTCTCTCAAGTGCCTCAACACCGGGGATGAGCTCTCTCAATGTATATGTGAATCTGTTCAAAACTACAAAGTGCTTTGATACTGTTCAATGAACCTGATTGCATAATCATCCCTGCCAAGTACCAAATCTGCTGCGCGTACCAGCCCGGTTATCTTTTCAGGGTTTGCAATGGGGCAGGTAAGCCCGTACATGATTGACATAGCCATGTAAGCACTGTTGATGTTTTCACGGTTTGGCAGTCCGAAGGAAATGTTACTGGCACCCTGTGTAATATTGTGTCCCAGCTTGTCATGCACCAGCCTTATTGTCTCCAGTGTCACCAGGCAGGCATTTGGATCGGCACTGACAGCCATAGCAATCGGGTCAATAATAACATCTTCCTCATTTAATCCTGCCTTAACAGCCCTTTCAATTATCCTTTCAGCTATTTCCAGTCTTTTCTCAGGGTCATTTGTTATGCCCTGATCATCAAGAACAAGGCCGATGATAGCGGCTCCGTATTCTTTTGCTATGGGTAATAGCCGTCTTAGCGAAGCCTCTTCGGCATTGACTGAGTTTATCAGGCATTTGCCCTTTGCCACCTTCAGGGCTGCTTCAATAGCCTTCGGGTTTGGAGAGTCAAGGCATAATGGAATATCAAAATTATCCTGCAGCGCGATTACTGCCTCAGGGAGCAGCTCTTCATCCACAACTCCCGGAAAACCCACATTAACATCAAGGACATCAGCATAGGCATCTATCTGCGACCTGGCCAGCGAAAGCATGTAGTCAAAATTCCTTTCCTGGAGGGTAGAGACCAGTTTCTTTCGCCTCGTAGGGTTAATACATTCGCCTATTATCACTACCGGACCTTCCGTATCAATTATGACTTCTTTGTTTACTCCGCGAAGAACAGTCTTCATTTAGTTCTATTTTATTTTTAATCTACCCTATGCAAGAGTCTTGAGATATTCCACAGCACCCTGTGGGTCGGGCGAGTAGAAATCGGCTCCGATTTTTGTGCAGAATTCAGATGTGACCGGTGCTCCTCCGACAAGTATGGTCAGGCCCGGAAACTTTTCTTTCAGGAAGGCAACTGTTTTTCTCATGTTCTCCATTGTTGTAGTCAGGAGTGCTGACAAGCCCACAACGGCTCCGGGATGACTTTCAACAGCCATATTGAATTTTTCGGTGTTTACATCCACGCCCAGGTCGATTATCTCCCATCCGGCACCCTCTATCATCATTGAGACAAGGTTTTTGCCAATGTCATGAAGATCGCCTGCTACGGTTCCGATGATAAAAGTGCCTCTGTGTTTTGTCTGGCCGCTAAGGAAGTAAGGTCTCAGGTGGATCATTGAGCTGCTCATCGCTTTGGCAGCCATAAGCATCTGCGGAACGAATATCTCACTCCTGCTGAACTTCTGCCCCACCCTTGACATAGCGGGAATCAGTGCCTCCTCAAGTATCTGAGATGGACTGATACCTTTTTCGAGGGCGCTTACAGTGAGTTCGAAGGCGCCATTCTGGTCTCTCATGGCGGGAGGATAGGGAGACTTTAAATCAGTCTTCCCAAACTCTACACAAGCTGAAAGCTTTTCAAGAATCTCTGTCATTTCGAAAGATTTAAATTAAGATTTTCTGAGTACTTCACAGAGTCCGGGCAAACTTAAGCATAACTTTCATTCAAAAAAAAATCCCTCCCTGATTTCTCGGGGAAGGATTTTAATATAAAGTCGGCGGCGACCTACTCTCCCACATTTTGCTCTGCAGTACCATCGGCGCAGGATACTCTCCCACATTTTGCTCTGCAGTACCATCGGCGCAGGAGGGCTTAACTTCTCTGTTCGGAATGGGAAGAGGTGGAACCCCTCCGCTATAGCCACCTTAAGACTTCAAATATCGTGACATACTGGTTTAACTGTAAAATTAATAAGACACCACTCAGAAAGCTCACGGGTAATTAGTACTGCTCAGCTTTGATGTTGCCACCTTTACACCTGCAGCCTATCAACGTCGTAGTCTACAACGACCCTTAAGGGAAATCTCATCTTGAGACGAGCTTCGCACTTAGATGCTTTCAGTGCTTATCTCTTCCAAACATAGCTACCCTGCGATGCAGCTGGCGCCACAACAGGTACAC
>JALOMO010000168.1 GCA_025455395.1 Bacteroidales bacterium | reverse complement strand
CGATGCCGGGACTCTTTCCCGGACGCGTGGCACTGGTGAAAAACACCCGCTCGGTAAAGGATAACAACATAGTTGCCCAGGAGGTATATGATATGATCGAACAGTCGATGCTCAGCCTGACAGGCGAGAAGAAACTGAAAAAAGCATGGCTGAAATTTGTGTCACCAGGTGAGCGGATCGGATTGAAAGTCAATCCTGTTGCCGGTAAGAGCCTTAGCACCAGCCATGAGGTGGTGAAAGCCGTCATAGCACAGATGGAAGAGAGCGGCATAGAAAGGTCACAGCTGACAATTTGGGACCGCCGCGAGTTTGAGATGACAGAGACAGGTTTTACTGCTGAGAACTACCCTGGCATCAGGATCGTCGGCACAGAGCAAATGGATAAGAACGGCCTCTTCTACGGCAGCGACGGAAAGCTCTACGGTGAACATATGATTGATCGCGAATGGTTTTACTGGGCTGACGTCGAGGGCGAGTATGATGAATATACAATGCCATATATGGTCAACGGAGGTAAATATTCATATTTTTCCAGGATCGTCACGCAGGATCTCGACAAGATCATAAACATCCCTATCCTCAAGAACGCCGGCGCGACAGTCACCCTTGCCCTGAAGAACCTTGCGTATGGCGCTGTCTCGAATACGGGCAGGCTCCATGCAAAACTCTGGGCGGAGACCTGTGCAGAGGTCTGTGCTTTCGCTCCCCTGAGAGACAAGGTGGTACTGAATATCGTCGACGGTATTAAGGGTTGTTTCAATGGCGGACCGGGCGCTAATCCACAGTTCTTCTGCGACTACCATACAATCATTACAGGCACAGATCCTGTGGCGGTTGACAGGATAGGTTATGATATTGTGCTGGCCAAACGTATCGCCGAGGGACTCCAGAAGGAGGGTGCCGCCACAGCACTTAACTTCATGATGCTGGCTGAGAAGCTTGCCCTTGGAGTGGCTGACAGGGAGAAGATAGAACTGGTGGAGGTGGCACTGGGTTAAGCATAAATATATCGTTCTGGTTATGTTACCTAAAGCATTTGTATTTTCCTTTATACAGACCTTAATAACTGTTTCAGTTGTTTCGCAAAGCGTTGCTTCAATACCTTCCCTTTCAGGATTTGGGGGTTCAGAGATTACCCTTTCACGGACTTTCAGCGAGAGTTCCCTCTATGGATATATCAACGGAGGTGCCGAGCTCTATCTCGAATATGGCTTTGACACGCTTGTTGTAACTGAACTGACCTCGGGAGATAGTGACATCAGGGTAGAAATATACCGTATGAAGGATAAAGAAGCTGCCTTCGGGATCTTCTCAGTATCGCGCTTCAGGTGCAATGGCGGACCGAAGCTTACAGACCATATGTGCCGTTCGGCCTACCAGCTTCAGTTTTGCATGGGCCCCTTTTATGTAAGTATTGTAAATGACACCGGCAGCGAGGCAGACCTCAGGGTGAGCAATGAGGTCACCAGGTATCTCCTCGGGCAAATCGTTGACCCACCATTCAATCCTGCTGAATTCTTTGCCACTGGTGTGAATGATGAGGCAATGAAAAGCGCCGTGCTGGTGAGAGGCCCGTTGGGACTTTATAACGGCATTCCGACACTATCAGACATTATGGGTGAGGCAACCGGATACAGCGCATTGATTGTAAGGGAGGAAAGTAAAACCATTGCCTCAATGCGGTTTGTGTCAGATACACTGGCAACCCGCTTCACCGAATTATTCAGGCAGCGGATTCCTGCTGACAGCCTGATAAACGGCAATGATCCAGCTGTTTCGGTTGTTTCTTCACAACACATTGTATTAACATTAGAATGATCATTTCGAAAAAATGTTATTTTTGACGCCACAATTTAACGAAGAGCCACATGCAGTTTTTCAAACCACTTGAGACAGGCGGCAAGGAAGAGAAGCCTGTTATTACCGCTTCAGAGAAAGTAAGGTGTCTTATTGTAGGATCGGGCCCGGCAGGTTATACTGCAGCCATCTATGCAGCAAGGGCTAACCTGAAGCCTGTTCTTTACACAGGCCTTCAGCAGGGGGGACAGCTCACAACCACAACCGATGTTGAAAATTTCCCCGGCTACCCGGACGGTGTCACAGGACCGGAGATGATGGAGGATCTGCGACGGCAGGCAGAGAGATTTGGCACCGAGATACGATTTGGTATTGCAACTGCATCAGATTTTTCCGGAAAACCTTTGAAAGTTACTTTTGACAATACGACCGAACTGCAGGCTGATGTGGTAATCATTGCCACCGGTGCCACGGCGAAATACCTTGGCATACCCGCTGAGACAAAATATGCCGGTATGGGCGTCTCTGCCTGTGCCACATGTGACGGTTTCTTCTATCGCGGAAAGGATGTCGCAGTGGTAGGAGGTGGTGACACTGCATGTGAGGAAGCTTCATACCTGGCCGGTCTTTGCAGGAAGGTTTACATGATAGTACGCAGGGATGTGCTCAGAGCCAGCAAGGCGATGCAGCACAGGGTGATGAACACTCCCAACATTGAAATCCTTTGGAAATGTCAGGTCGATGACCTCTTCGGCACAAACGGTGTTGAGGGTGCAATTGTCATCCGTCAGAAGGGAACGCCGGAGGAAGAGCGGTTTAATATCAATATTGACGGATTCTTTCTTGCCATTGGCCATACACCCAACTCAGACGTATTCAAACCCTGGCTGGAGACCGATGAGACCGGTTATATAATCACCGAGCCTGATTCAACGCGCACCAGGGTGCCCGGAGTGTTTGCCTCGGGTGACGTGATGGATCATGTATACCGCCAGGCTGTCACTGCTGCCGGCAGCGGCTGCAAGGCTGCCATTGACGCTGAAAGATACCTTGCAGAAAATTCATAGCTCAACCTCAACCTTAACCGTAACCTCAACCTCAACCTCAACCTCGCCCCCTCCATGCGTAACTTCAAGAAAACATTTCACATCAACGCCGAGCCATCAGACATCTATGCGGCGCTGACAAATCCATATACAATTGAATTATGGTCGGGTTATCCAGCTACAATGCCTGCCGAACCTGGAGAGGAATTCATAATGTGGAACGGTGACATCTGTGGAAAGATTATTGAGTTTGTGCCTGACCGTAAAGTAGTACAGGAGTGGTACTTCGGCGATAATGACGTCAAATCGATTGTGACAATATCTATTTCTGGGAAGGATGGTAACTCAAATGTCATTGTGGAACACACCAACATCCCGGCCGGTGATTATGATAATATTGCGGAGGGGTGGAATGAATACTATATGGGAGCTATAAGACGCTTCTACAACCCCAACTTCTGATTCCGGAGTATCTCTTTAACATCTTCGAGACTGCCTATTATCAGTCCCGATATACCGGTATAGCACTTCGTGACCGATTTCTCCGATACTGAATCGGCCCATCCCGGCAGCCAGACGAGCATCTCGTCAGAGATGAAGGCGAGGAGATCTTTTCTTATCATCGCCTTGATCTCATAGTCATCTTCCGTAAGATATTTTTCAATCATCAGATTTATGAACAGAAGCTCTATCCCAAGGTGGTCAGACTGAAGATTGCACCCTTTCTCCCGCCTGTACCCGTATCGGCTGTAAAGCAGTTCAAGCCTTTGCCTGTATTCTGGCTGATCCATTCCGTTCCTGAGCCAGCGTGATGCCTCAGGGAAAGCGGTCGAACTCTTCTCTTCTGAGAGTAGGGCGTTGTAATTGGAGCTGACCGTTACCCTGCAGGTTGATTTGTGCTCGCATGGAGATCTGAGTAACCGGCTTGCTTTTTCATACTCACTGTTGCTGCTGTTAACCGGAAGATTACGCAGCAATCCGCTGTCACATACATGTGGCAGTGAACTCTCTTCCGGAGAGAGTGATATTGACCCTCCAAGAAACAAAAAGAGTGCAGTATATGCCTGCAGAAGTTCATCAGGAGTAGTAATTCCGTTAAGATTGCTGATCATCAGTATACAAGTGTGAGATGAAGAAAAAACATCTGTCTGCAAAAAATGTTCAATGCACCGTTCAGTTGGTACAGTATTTGCGGCATATTTAAGTGACCAATTACGGAGACCTATGTCCAGAACTGCTTGGATAACAGTAGTTTTTATGCTGCTGACAGGATTCAGCTGTGAGAAGCTGGAAATTAATGCTGATGTGCCTGAATGTGTCAGGCGGATGGCAAAATCATTGAGCAGGGAAGAGATGAGGAATCCGCCGGCCATGATTGTTGAGTGGACTCTGAAATCAGGGGAGAAGTATTATTATGTTCCCCCCTACTGTTGCGACATGTACAGCGCACTCTATGATTCGGAGTGCAATCTCATATGTGCGCCCGACGGTGGTTTTACAGGGGGTGGTGACGGCCGTTGCCCGTCGGAGATCCTTGGTAACATAGAGTCAACCCAAATCGTTTGGGAGGATAATAGAGGAAAAGACTGATTTCCTGAAACCCTGAAACCCTGAAACATTGAAATCCTGAAACCCTGAAACATTGAAACCCTGAAACCCTGAAACATTGAAACCCTGAAACCCTGAAACATTGAAACCCTGAAACCCTGAATCTTTG
>JALOMO010000167.1 GCA_025455395.1 Bacteroidales bacterium | reverse complement strand
CGGTCCTTTTATGGCACCTGAAGCAATAGCGTCGTTAAAAGCTTCCGCTATCAGAGCCCGGCCAGGTGCGTCAGCATATAGTATACGGGCCTGCGACCCAACAACAAGTCTGTTTTTAGCTGCTTCTCTTATCCAGTGGATATTGTCAGACATCTGAAGACCAATGTCATCCGGTGATTCGCTCATCAATTTCTCAAGTACTGTTGCAGCAATATTATCAGTCACCTCAAGATCAGCCTGAACAGCATACCCACCTGAATGGGCCAAAGCCGTAGTCAAAACAGATAGGACCCATAATATCCTGAACATAAGACGGATATCGGAATCCGCCTGCGCCATCTGAGACCTCTGCTCCGGCCCGTGATGCCTCAAGGAGAAAGGCATTGCCATAATCAAAAAAATAGGTGCCATGGTCTGCATGTCTGTTTATCGCTGTGACCTGCCGCCGCAGGGATGCCTGTACCAGCTCCCTGAAAGTTACGGGGTCGCCAGACATCATAGCGTTTGCTTCATCGAAGGAGATACCTGCGGGATAATAACCTCCGGACCAGGGGTTGTGGAGAGAGGTCTGATCTGAACCAAGATCGGCCCATATACCTTCATCCGCAAATTTCTCCCAGACATCAACTATATTACCGTGATAAGCAAGCGATACTGCCTCATGAGCTTCCATGGCCTGCCTGACGCGATGGATGAGCGATGCCATCTCGTCAAATACCTCATCTACCCATCCCTGGATGTGCCGTGTTCTGATGGCTTTTTGATTGACCTCGGCTATTACAGAGACCATACCGGCAATATTACCTGCCTTGGGCTGAGCACCCGACATACCACCGAGACCCGAGGATATGAATAGCATGCTCCGTTTGTCTGTTCCCGATGAGTTGCTTATACGTCGTGCAGCATTGAGTAAGGTAATAGTGGTTCCGTGCACAATCCCCTGCGGACCGATATACATGTATGAGCCGGCAGTCATCTGACCGTACTGAGAGACGCCCAGGGCATTAAACCTCTCCCAGTGCTCCTGTGATGAATAGTTGGGAATTACCATACCGTTGGTGACGACTGCACGTGGTGCCTCAGGATGAGACGGGAACAAACCCAGCGGATGACCGGAATAGATCACAAGTGTCTGCTCATCTGTCATCTCTGCCAGGTATTTCATCGTCAGCCTGTATTGTGCCCAGTTCTGGAAGACTGCGCCGTTTCCTCCGTATGTGATCAGCTCATGAGGATGCTGTGCCACTGCCGGATCCAGGTTGTTGGTAATCATAAGCATTATTGCTGCTGCCTGCACCGATCTATGGGGATATTCCCCGATGGACCTGGCCTTCATCTCATAATGGGGACGATAACGGTACATATATATACGCCCGTAGTCGCGCAGTTCTGCGGCAAACTCGGGAGCCAGTGCGGCATGAAGCCGCCTGGGGAAGTACCGGAGTGCATTGCGAAGGGCCAGCTTCTTTTCTTCCGTGGTAAGCAGGTCACGACGACGTGGTGCATGATTGACAGCCTGATCATATGATCTTGCTTCGGGAAGGTAATCTGGTATACCCTCCAGTATCTGTGATTTGAAATCGTTCATGATTTTAGGTGTTTATCAACCACGAAACAAATATATTAAAACATGTAGAGACGTAGCATGCTACGTCTCTACTGGTGGTAACAAAACGATGTTTATGACTTATTTCTCGTTCACAATATCGTCATCGACAAGGATGCGGCCGCAATATTCGCAAACGATGATCTTCTTTCTTGACCTGATGTCCAGTTGCCTCTGGGGTGGTATCTGATTGAAGCATCCACCGCATGCGTCACGCTGAACAGAGACGACAGCCAGACCGTTGCGTGCGTTCGAGCGTATTCTTTTATATGCAGTCAATAACCTCTCTTCGATCCTGGTCTGAAGCTCCTTCGACCTGTCATCAAGCTGCTCCTCTTCTTTTTTAGTATCACGTGTAATGTCATCCAGCTCGGCTTTTTTGCCATCGAGATCACGCTTTCTCTCATCGAGTGCTGCCACTGCTTCTGCCATCACCTCTTTCTTCTCAGCCACCTGAGCAGTGAACTCACGTATTTTCTTGTTGCACAACTCTATCTCCAGCGCCTGGAACTCAATCTCTTTTGAAAGGGAGTCATACTCGCGGTTATTGCGCACATTATTCTGCTGGTCTTCATATTTCTTGATGAGGGCCTGAGAGTTAGTGATCTCATTATTTTTTGATGCTACTGACTTTTCAAGTTCGGTGACCTCGCTCTTCAGGTTGTTGATCCTGGTTTCCAAACCCTCAACCTCATCCTCAAGATCCTGCACTTCAAGAGGCAGCTCTCCGCGGAGAGTTCTTATCTTGTCAACCTCTGAGTCAACAAGCTGAAGAGAATAGAGTGCCCTGAGTTTTTCTTCTATGGTAAGTTCGGGTTCAGCGGTCTTGGTCTGTTTCATCATAATATAATTTTAATTTTTAATGGTATAATAAAACCTCAGATGATCGCAAATTACACTTATCAGTGTTTGTTTTTATTGTCAATCATATGGGTTTCATATTCCGAAATAGTTAATCGGGTCTGTTTTTATCCCGGAAAACCGGAGTGCAAATTTAGGAAATTTTTTGTTAATCAGGTCGTACAGTATCTCCAAAGAATTTTTTTCACTCTCATAATGTCCGATGTCAGCTACCAGCATCTCGCGTGGTGCTTCGGTGAATGCATGGTATTTAACATCGGCGGTAATGAAGGCGTCGGCGCCGGCGCGGAAAGCATCACTTATCAGGGAGGCTCCTGATCCTCCGCAGACAGCCACTTTCTTAACCGGGTGTTCCGGGTCACCGCTGTATCGTATAACAGGTGTTCCGGCAATCTCTCTGAGCCTCTCAAGAAGTTGGGTGCCGGTCAGAGGAACGGCGAGAGTACCGATTGTACCTGCGCCGGCGCCGTAATACCTGTTCTCAAGGGCAATGATATCATAGGCCACCTCCTCATAGGGATGAGCAGAGAGGAGAGCCCTGATGCATGAGGCAGACAGATGATCAGGCATAACAGCTTCAATCCTTACCTCCTGTTCTTTGTGATATTCCCCGACAGTGCCTGAAAAAGGAGCAGCACCCTCACCTGCCCTGAAGGTACCCTCTCCCTGCGTATTGAAACTGCACATGTCATACTTGCCGGTATGTCCGGCGCCTGCAGCAAAGAGTGCGTCCCTAACCCTGTCAGCATATGAAACAGGTACGAAGGTAACGAGCTTTAAAAGCCTGTTCTTCATCGGCACAAGAATGCCAATGTTCTCCAGTCCTATTTTTGCTGCAAGCAGGTGACTTACTCCCCATGGCAGGTTATCAAAGCTGGTATGAGCAGAATAAACAGCGATACCCCTTGTCAGGGCAGCGGCAACACATCTCTCAGAAGCATTGGAGAAGGTTACCCGCTTCTGAGGGGTGAATATGAGAGGATGGTGAGAGAGGATCAGCTTACACCCGTACTTTTCAGCCTCATTGATCACATCAATGTTAACGTCCAGGGTCAGCAAAACAGAATCAATCACTGAGGAGGGGTCACCAACCTGCAGCCCGCTGTTATCATAATGTTCCTGAAGGGAAGGTGGAATAAGCTCTTCGAGCCATGCTACAAACTCACGCAGCGTCACCGCCATACTCTTATTTTAATTCTCCTCTGATCTCAATTAGCATCTCCCTGATATTGCGCAGAGTATCAGCTATCTCAAGCCGGTAATCCACCTCTTCCCGACTGTTTCTCAGGTATTTTTTGGCCCCGTCGAGGGTCATACCCCTCTCACGAATGAGATGGTATATAAGTTTAAGGTTCTTTATGTCTTCCTGCATGAAGAGCCTGTTTCCCTTGTTGTTCTTCTTCGGTTTCAGAATGTCAAATTCCTTTTCCCAGAAACGTATAGTCGATACCGGTTCTGAGAACATATCAGCCACTTCTCCGATCTGAAAAAACAGTTTCTCGACTTTCTTTTCCCTGTATGGCATTATCTTCTGGTCGTTTGATCAGTCAAATGTTTGTCCGCTCTTATTTGCTATTTCAATCATCCGGTCATACTCCTCGGGTGTCAGGTCATTGAAATAGAACAGTGCCGGGTCAACGTTTCTTCCGTTGGCCAGGACCTCATAATGAAGATGTGGTGCTGTAGATAATCCGGTGCTGCCTACAAAGCCTATCACGTCACCACGACTGACCTTTTGTCCTACCCTGACATTGAACCGGTCAAGATGTGCATATACTGACTGATATCCGAAGCCATGATCTATAATTACGTGATTACCAAGTTCACGGCGTGCTGTTTTCACTGTGCTGACCACTCCGTCGCCCGTGGCATAGACATCGGTGCCCGTGGGGGCGGTAAAATCCATTCCGCTGTGGAACTTTGATATCTTGTATATCGGGTGGATCCTGAATCCGAAACCTGAGGCAGTACGCTTGAGGTCCTTATTAGATACAGGTTGGATAGCCGGAATGCTCCTCAGCATCTCCTCCTTCTCCCTTGCATAGGCTATAAGCTCGTCGAACGATTGTGACTGGACATATATCTTCTTTCTTATCCTGTCAAGTCTGGTGGCTGTTTCAACTATCAGGTCCGAGTTTGAGAATCCTTCAAGCTCCTCATACCTGTTGACGCCGCCTATCCCTCCCTCGCGATATGATGAGGGCACCGGCTCTGTCTCAAAGATAGTTCGGTAGAGGTTGTCATCTGTCTCCTGAAGGTGACCGAGCACTTTCTCAACATTCTCCATTTCCTTGTTCATCAGCTCATACTGAAGAGAAAGCTGTTCAATCTCGCGCT
>JALOMO010000081.1 GCA_025455395.1 Bacteroidales bacterium | reverse complement strand
TACTTCATTCAAAAGGAGAGTATCACGAATATCCTCTTCAACCCTCGCTGAGTAGATGGTTTCAATGCCGGTGCATGTCATCGCTCCGGAGGATCGGAAGAGAGACATTATCCTTTCGGCGGCCTCGGTATAACGGGTGTCGTCAGGGGTGATCTTCAGATGATCGTTAATTATCTCTTCGGCTTTCAGATAAGCAGTCAACACCTGGGTGGTATCGATAATGGCTGCAGAGAATGCCTTTGCAGCTGCCTCGACCAGGATCACAGCCGAGCTATCGTCAATGTAACCGGGAGCGCTGTCAGCCACCTCTCTCAGAAGAGAGTAGCACAGTTCAGTGTAAAATGGATTGCTCCCTCCATATTCGGAAAGATATTGTGATATAGCCAGGTCATTCGACGGTTTTTTATCAAAATAAAATGTACGCAGTGACATGACCATTATCACAGAGTCAATATAGGATGAATCGCCTGTGGTATTAAAAAGCGCCTTAAAGATCCACTCTCCACTGACATAGATATCTTCTGATGAGGCAGGGCATTCACTAAACACCTGTCTCCAGTAGTAAAGTGCCGAGTCGTGCTCCTGTTTTTCAAGATAACCTGAATAGAGGATTGTGTTTTGCACACATCTGACGCTGTCTTCTCCGCTGCCAAAGGGGGTTCCGGTATCAATACCTTTCTGGGCTGAGAGGCCGGTTGATATGGTTATCAGTGACAATGCTGCAACAACCCTGAGAGCTTTTTTATTCATTATTGTCCTCCATGGGATGGTTTCTCATAACAGGAGAATCAAAATAAAGGATAATCTGGCAAAGAACATAATGGTTATGGGAGAATAATTGCTACCGGGTGACGGGAATATGGGTCCATTTGAATATCGAACAAGGAATGATGATTTTTGATTTATGAAGTGAGGAGTAGGGAGCAAGGAGCATGGGGCATAGAGCGAGGAGGTTGAGGTTTAGGTCAAAATTAAGTGGTGATGTTAATATATAATTTCCCCTCCTGAATCAGGAGGGGTCCGTCCCGATGAATCGGGACGGGGGGTGGTCTGTTACTTAAGGAAGCAGGGAAAACGCAGTATTTTCGACTATCGATTTTATTACTGACCACCTCTCTCTGACGCTGACGCTCAGGGTACTCCTCCCCGATAAATCAGGGCAGGCTCCAACTTAGGAGGAGAAATCTTAGCACTATTTATTATAAAAATACCTGACCTTCAGATTGAAGAGCTAAGCTCTGAAATCCTGACCAAGTAGTGCATCAGGACCTGACCCTCAGACCTTAGACCTTCAGACCTCATAGTACGAGATGACAAATGAGTAAATATTTTGAATTATATACCATTTTTGTGACTTATACAGTGTAACTTAGTATGTCTTATCGAGGCCGGGCCTGAACAAATATTTTCATGAAAAAGGCGGCATTGGTCATACTGACAATCATCCTGACAATAAGCCAGGGTTATGCTCAAAAGGAACATAAGAAAAGCATTCTGGGTATAAATGGAGGCGTAACCATTCCCTTCGACACATTTGACAATAAGACATTCGAAGGATATTCAGGCTTTGCCGGGTTAGGAGGCAATGCGGAAGCAGACTTCTTCCTGTATGCCGGGAGGTACTTCGGATTTTCTTCAACAATCGGCTATGCCAATGTCTCTTTTGATGCGGAGGCATATATTGCTGAATATGACCGTGTCATGAATAATTACGGCGAGACATCGGCAGAAACAGGCAACTACCAGGTATTGAAGGGAATGCTGGGGATTGTATTTAAAATACCTGCCTCGGACAAGACCGATGTGCTGTTAATATTTCAGCTGGGCTGTGCAATGAGCGTTCATCCCGACATCACAGTCAGTAACTCGGAACTGGGAGTGATCAACTCATTTGAAAAGAACATCGCATGGAGTCCGGCCAGCAGTGCCGGATTAAAGATAAATTACAGGGTCTCTGAGAAATACGGCATAAGCCTGAACTACAATATTAATTATACCAAACCAGGATTCGATGACAATACGGGTGTTGAGGGCATTTTCTTTATGCCGGTCAGATATCATAATATTGGTGCCGGCATAGTAATTAACTTATAGCCAATGTATTAATGAAAACAAAAACCTTTGTATCCTTCATTTTGATTTTATTTATTGCGTGTGACGATCAGAGACTGAATTTTGATGGAGGAATAATTTCGCCGGTGCCGGTTAACTTTTCAAAGGTCAACTCTGTTTACGATGACTATAATTCTGATTTAGACATTATCTGGAACTGGAAGCACTTCTCACTGATCTTCTCATCAAACAGGAATTCATTTGGAGATGATTTTGATTTTGTTGCCTATGCCTGTTATATTGAATCAGACCTGGTGACCGGGGAGTTTAAGATACAGGCAGACAGCAAATCATACAGCCTGGTTGATGGCATAAACAGCCCGAATAACGAATTGGGGCCCTATTTTACTGATGACTTTGAAAATTACGGATACAAATACCCATATAAGAGGAGTGACGGCGGGCGATTCTTTTATACGAGTGACATAAACGGAAGCATTGATATCTTCTGTGCTTATTATAACCTCACCGAAAATGACTTCATACCTGTTGGCGATGACATTGAACTGACAGGTTTAAACAGTGAATATGAGGATGGTTATTTAACTATTCATCAGGGTGAGAATGCAAACAGGGAGACGGTCTATTTTACATCTGACCGTGATAACAGTTTTGACATATACCGTGCTGTGAGCGATGCAGGCAAACCGGTTGAACAGTCGCCCGGCCTTACAGTCGATAAGATCGCACAGTTGAGCAGCGGTGCGGATGATAAATGTCCTTATATAAACGGTAATATGATGGTTTTTACATCTGACAGAGAGGGAGGGTTTGGTGGGTTCGACTTATGGTTCTCGTTTTATGACGGAGGGGGATGGTCAGCGCCGGAGAACTTCGGAGCCACCATCAATTCAGAATACGATGAATACAGGCCGGTAGTTGTCTCAACTGTTGAAAATGGGTTCTTAACAGACATGATGATATTCTCATCTGACCGTCCGGGTGGAAAGGGTCTTTTTGACCTCTATTATGTGGGGATAACACGGGCAAAACAATCGAATTAAGGTGGGATGCAAGGTGCAGGGAGAGGTATTCGGTTATCGGTTATCAGTTACCGGTTATCAGTTAATTACCATGTACCTTGTACCTTGAACCCTGAAACTATCAGACCTTCAGACTTTTGACCTTCAGACTTTTGACTTTGGGCTTTCAGACCTCTGGAGAGCGGGAATTCATCCCCCCTTCAGTTTCCTGATCGCATTGAAATGATCCATCTCTGCTTTTTCACGGGCGAGCCTTGTTGTCTGCCTGTATGCAGCAAATTCGTCTTTAAGCTCTTTCAGATCTTTCTCGGTTCTGCGAAGGACGACCAGGTTTCTTTTAAAGACAAGAAATCCCAGGGCGAGGAGTATGGCTAATCCTCCGATAACAGTCCACATGATTGTGTTATAAACTCCCTTGTTTACTTCTATTCCCAGTACGCTTAAACTGTTTTTTGTGGTGGTGGCCTGCTCAAGATCAACCCTGGTTTTGTCAAGAAGGGTTTTGAGCGAATCGTTTTTGCTGTTCAGATCTGAGGTAAGGGTTCTCAATTCCGCAATCCGGCCTTTTTCTGCCCTGATAGAATCGATGACATTCCTGTTTAATTTCTGGTACATGTCTTCCCTTATTGCCCGGTAATTCTCATATATCCTTGTTTTGTCCTCAAGGTATTTAATCTGTTCCTCTATCGGGCCTGAGGTAAGCTCTTTCGGAATGGTTGTTTGACCGGTTGCATTGATGACTGCAAAAGTGAATGCAGAGAACAGCAGGATGTGTTTAAGTTTCATGTGATTCATTTTTCCCCGTTGTTAAGTTTTTGAAAAGATCAGACATCTTATTGGTTAACGGGTGAGGGGGAAAAAAATTCTGTAATCGGGTGAAATTAGTTTTATAAAATATCAAGGTACAAGGTACAAGGAGCAAGCCGAAGGCCCCTGACGTTTCGTCTTTGACGGAAGTCAGGAGAGGGATGACTGATCCGCCAGCTGGCGGAAGCGTCAGCGGAGAAGGGTTACAGGCAGCAGTCAGTAGTGATTTGTGATTTCGAATATAGGTTCACTGCTCTTAGTTTCAGATGCCTTTCCTTTAAACAAAAGGCTCATTATATTGTTTATTATTAACTGGTTAATTCACTAGCCGATTGTTAACTTAAATGTACAGGAGTATGAAAAAAATTGCAATCCTCGGAACAGGAAGTGTGGGCCAGACCCTTGCTTCAAAATTCGTTACACTGGGTTATGATGTAATTCTGGGAACACGTAGCGTATCTGAAAAACTTTCAGATTCCACGAAAGACAGTTATGGTAATCCTCCTTTCAGAGAGTGGCATGCTGCGAACAATACTGTAAAACTGGCGACATTCAGAGAGGCAGCAGCCTCCGCAGAGGTTTTAGTGAATGCCACCAAGGGGGCTGGTTCTATTGAGGCTCTGAAGCTTGCTGACCTGAAAAGCCTGAAAGGTAAAATTCTGATCGATGTGGCCAATCCACTCGATTTCAGCAAGGGTATGCCGCCAATTCTGCATTCAGAGCTTGCTAACTCAAATTCACTTGGTGAAGAGATTCAGAAGAATTTCCCTGATGTAAAAGTTGTAAAAACGCTGAATACAATGTGGTGTGGATTGATGGTAAATCCTGCCTTGATAAACGGAGGTGATCATAATGTATTTCTCTGCGGGAACGATTCTGATGCAAAAGCGATTGTAAAGGGTATTCTGAAATCGTTTGGCTGGCATGACGGGAATATTCTTGATCTCGGCGGTATAGCTGCTTCACGGGGGACAGAGATGTATCTGCCCTTATGGCTGAGTATGTTCGGGGCAACCGGTAATGGAGCCTTTAACATTAAAATAGTTTCATAAGTAAACCCTGTCTCATTACTGGCTACTGGTAACAGCCTGAGAGATAAGTAAGGGGGGGAGATGAGGGCATGGCCGGAGGATTTTTAATTACCTGTACTCCGGGGGCGGTTGGCGTAGCTTCGAAGACTGTTCGAAGGCGTATCCCATCCTCAGTAGTTTCGCCTCCTCAAACGGCCTGGCAATAAAGGTAATACCAACGGGTTCACCTGACTCCCTGTAACCCATCGGGACGGTCAGGCAGGGATACCAGGCAGCAGCAGCGAGTCCGGCATTACGGTTTGCCACAGACAGGATCGCATCAAGCTGGTGCTCTGCCATAGGCTTTTCAAAATAGCTTACGGCGTCAGAATGTAGCTTCGATCTTAGCTGGAGGAGCTCTTCCTGGCTGATCTCCAGTGCTATCATCCCGTCAAATATAGTCTGTCCATAGGGGATCCTGATGAGCGAATCGGCCCTGTTGAAGGCAGCTATCTCGGCCACGGTGCGGTATTTAATATCCTCAGAGGCATACCTGTCAAGATAGGCAGGCAGGTCTCTCTTCATATCTGCACTGAGCAGCGTGCTGAATTTTTCGAGGAGACTCTTTTCAGGCTCGAACTCAATGGCTATGCCACCAAGGGCGACGATCCGGGCAACGGTTGCCACGTAAAGAGAATCAGTGAGGAAGCTTTTACTTACACCAAACCGAATGCCCTTGAGGGTGGATCCCTCGAGGTCTTTCCAATATGCAATATCCTTTGGATTGTCTTTTGTTGCTGCATCAGTGCTGTCTTCGCCGCACATGGCAGAGAGGAGGATGGCATTATCAGTGATACTCCTGGTTATTGGTCCTGGTGTGTCAAGTGTCCCCGACAAGGGCACAATGCCGGAGCGGCTGAGCAATCCTACCGTCGGCTTTAGTCCGACGACTGAGTTTGCACTTGATGGTGACAGGATTGATCCTGAAGTCTCTGTACCCACAGCTGCAGTAGCATATGTTGCAGCCATTGAAGCGCCGCTGCCGGAGCTTGATCCGCCTGTGTCAAATTTCCTGCGTCCATAAGGATTGAGGGTCTGTCCGCCGACGGCGCTGTAGCCGTTAGGGCATGCCGAGCTGAGATAGTTAGCCCACTCGCTCAGGTTTGTTTTGCCAAGGATGATGGCTCCTTTTTCTTTCATCCTCTCAACGATGAAGGCATCAGGAGTATGATTGTTAATCAGCGCAACGGCCCCGGCTGTTGTTGGCAACCCTTCCATGCCTACATTGTCTTTCAGCAGGACAGGCATTCCATAGACAGGGTGGTCGCCTGCAGATCTTTCTCTGTCTCTCAGGCGCGCCTCGCTGACAGCCCCGGGGTTGATAGAAATGATGCAGTTAAGTGCCTTGCTCCTGTCATTCTCATATTTGAATATCCTGTAGAGGTACCACTGGGTAAGCTTTTCATAAGTGAGTTTACCGGCACGGATGTGCGTCTGGATGGAAGGTATATCCTGTCCAAGGATGAATGGTTTCAGCCCCAGGTAATCCTCCTCGGTGAAGCCGTTTAACTGATCTGTCACGGCCGTCATTATCTTATTCTTGTCAAGCAGCCTGGACTGTATCAGCCTGTAACGCATCTTCGGGGATGGATGGTTTGCATTCTGTACCAGATCTTCAGTCTCGTCGTAAGGTATCCACTGGGAATGTGCAGGTTCAATGCTGCAGACCAGCAGGATAAGCATAAGGGTAAGGGCAGTCTTGTTCATCCGAAGTATTTGAGGATGGGAAAGTACATAAATTGTTTCAGAAACGGAGGGCTTCGGGTTTATCGTTTATGGTTCATGAGGTACCAGGTACAATCCGAAGGCACTGACCGATCCGCCAGTTGGCGGAAGCGTCAGTGGTGCATGGAGCGAGGGGGCTTACAGAGCCGGGATTCCGGGACTATGCCTTGAAGGACAAGCAGGTGGTCTTTATCCCTTCTTCGTAAGGCGTGGCATTGATGCTGAAACGACTGGTGAATTTTGAGGAGTCGAAGAAGTAGTCGCGGTCATACTGGTACATCATCTCCGGCATCTCTCTCATAACAGGTATGAATATACCGAGCGGATAGAGCATCCACTTCGGGAGAAGAGATATCTCAGGTTTAGCCCCCAGCTCCCTGGCAATCAAAGCTATTATCTCCCTGCCTGTGATGTTTCTGCTGTCGGTAGGGAGATGCCATACCTGGCCGTAGGCATCGGGAGTGTTGCCAAGAATAGCCGTGGCCCTGGCTGCGTCAGGGGTATAGGTGAACGAATGTTTGATATCCGGTCCGACGAACCACATCGCCTTTTTTCCCTGTCTGAGGTTCTTCATTACCATCTGTGTGATGAAGTTGTTATTGTTATCAGGTCCGTAGAAATCGGCAGAGCGTGCGATGAGGGCAGTGAGCATCCCTTTGTTTTCGGCATCAAGCAGCATCTCCGCGATACGCATTCTCACCGATCCCTTGCGGCTGGAGGGATTCAGCGGTGATTCCTCTGTCATATGTTGAATGGCGTTCCTGTCATACATATAGACGTTGTCAAAGAATACCAGCTTGGCGTCGTGCTTAATGCACGCCTCAATTGTATCCTTCATCAGGGCCGGCCACTTCTCCTCCCACACCTTCGTCTTGTATTCAAATCCCACCACCAGGTAAACCACATCAGAGCCTTCTACTGCCTTGTCTACCGCTCCTGCCCTTGACAGATCAGCTGGAAAGAGTTCATCAGTGTCATTTATCTTAACCGGGTTCCGGCTCACAAGCCGTATTTTGTCGGAATATGGAAGGAGCTCCTTTGCCAGAAGTCTTCCTATTGTTCCACCGGCTCCAAGGATAGTTTGCATAGCTTGAGGTTTTTGTACTGACATATTTAATAAATAAATAACAAACTGAAGGAGATTTTGTTTCTGGTTCAAGGTTCAAGGTTCAAGGTTCAAGGTTCAAGGTGCAGGGTGCAAGGAGCAAGGGGCACAGGGCACAGAGCTCAGGGCAGAGAGGTGTGAGATATGAGATATGAGATATGAGATTTGAGGAGTGAGGAGTGAGGAGTGAGGAGTGCACGAGTGCACGATTGCACGATTGCACGATTGCATGATTGCATGATTGCATGACTGAAGACCCTTAGACATCAGACCCTCCTTCACCGCCAGAGGCCTCCGTCAAGACTTCGGCCTCCGAAGGCCCTCGGATTCGGAGGGCACAGCAGCGAAGCCTACTTCTTGTAGTTGACGATCTCCTCGGCCTTCTTCCTTGCCGAGGCTGCAGAGACGGCATCAACGCTCTTGTCGATATTACCTATGCGCAGTATCACCACTATCTTATAGCCAGCCGGGACCTGCAGGGTCTCACGCTTAGCGTTGGCAGCGCCGGCGGGTCCGCCGTAGATCCTGGCACCAAGACCTAGCGAGGTTGCGGCGATGAACATATTTTGCGTTGCCAGTCCGCAGTCAAAGTCAGGTGTACCGCCCTCCTTCGATTCGACACCCGAGACGAGAATCAGTACGTTTCCCGGAACAACATTACCGATTATCTCCTTCATTGTAGCTTCATCTCTGACAACTGTGAACCGCCATGGCTGGTTATTCCGAGCACTGGGTGCCTTGATGCCGCATTGGAGTATCAGGTCGAGCTGCTGGTCGGTTACAGGCTCTGAGTTGAAATTTCTCGGTGACCAGGCTGCCAATAGCTGGTCGACGACTAAATTACCGGATGACTGGGCCCTGATGACCTGTGATGAGAACATGAGAGCGATCAGCAAAATAAGAATGGATTTACGGTTCATAGCAGGATATGTGATTTAGGATTTGCGATTTGCGATTTGCGATTTGCGATTTGCGATTTGCGATTTGTGATTTAGGATTTGCGATTTGCGATTTGCGATTTGTGATTTGCGAATGGGTTTAGCAGTTGTCAGCGTGGTGAGCGGAGGCGGGAGACGCGCTGGCCAAGTGAGAGATGATGCTGCTCTTCGGTTGAGTCAGGGTCCTTCATCTCCCGGAAGGTGCTACAGGGCAGCTCACGGCAGTCGCCGCAGTCGGTGTAGCTCCTGGTATTGACAGCACAGTCGTATAATGGGCATACACGTGAGGGCATCATTTCCACGGCCCAGAAGGTTGAGCCTTTAACATTATGGCAGCCTGTGCAGGTTTTGTTATAGTATTCGCACTCGTCGCAGATCAGGCCACATGATGATAGTATCATTGTAAGAAATTTACTGCAATATATGAGTTTTTAAGGAACGGGGCAAGGGCTTAAGTCAAGGTAAAGGTTGAGGGGCAGCGGTATTTGCGATTTGCGATTTGCGATTTGCGATTGTCGAATTAAGGAGCAATGAACAATGAGCACATAGCACGACAATGCGACCGGGCGATGGGGCGACTGGGATATTAATAAGGAAAAAGAATCAGCCTTAGGCTAGTCAAGTGCGCCGGCAACAATTTTAGTATCAAAGATACATGTGACAACAAATGTCATCGGTCCGCTTGCCTGGCCATGAACAACAAGGGTGACCTTCCTGTCTTTCTTCAGCAGGGCAGCAACATCATCAAGCTTGTCTGCTGCAACGGTTGGGGTGAAATAGCTATTCGTGGAGGTAATATTTGTCACTGTAGCTATTGTTCCAACACCTGTTACATCCAATGACATAGTACTGATGGTCTGACCTGGTACCAGGCCGGTGACGTTACCTTCGAAAGAAATGAGGCCTATTTTTCTGATTTTCTCAAGATAAGGCTCAATATCATCGTTATCAGCGAGTTTAAGCTCATGAGACTTGCTAAAGGGCACAGCGAGAAGGTTAGCATCGGCGTTACCCGATTTCTCTCCTGTTACAAGGACAGAGATGGCAGCAGTCAGGTCTGTTGAGAATTCGACCTCGGCAGCATCCTTGAGCCAGTCACATCCTGCAAACAGCAACACTGTTGCGAGGATCAATGTCATTTTAATTTTCATAGGGTAAGTTTTTATAGGTTCATAATTCATAACGATTTTTCATGATATTTAAAATCGAAACATTCCCTAAAGCAAACAAGATTAATCTTATAATAACATTTAACAACAAATTTATGAATATAGTTCCGGAATGTCAATAATATTTTAGGTGCAGGGAGGATTTGTGATTTGCGATTTGCGATTTGCGATTGTCGAATTGAGGAGCCAGGGATAGGGAGGATTTGTGATTTGCGATTTGCGATTTGCGATTGTCGAATTGAGGAGCCAGGGATAGGGAGGATTTGCGATTTGCGATTGTCGATTCGCGAATTAAAAGGCAGGGAGGGGTCTTCGGTCTTCGGGATTGAAGAGCGAAGCATCAAGAGGCGAAACAACATAGAGTTTATCGGCGAGGAGAAGAACCTTTAGACGGTCATGGTTGTTTAATCATGAAAAGATGATGAAAGGAGATTTGAAAACATACATAAAAAGAAGAGGGTCAGTATTGCTTGGATTGACCCTGATGTTCATGCAGACCGCCTGCAGTGAGGAAGAGCCATTAGTTTCGACTGAGGAACCGACGGTGGAGATAAAAACCATCCTTACAGGATACGAGATAATCTGGGGGATGGATTTCCTGCCGAACGGTGATCTGATTTTCGGGGAAAAAAGAGGGAAGCTGTACCTGAGAAAAAATGAGACGGTGACGGAGATCACCGGATTCCCGGCTGTGTTCTCATCGGGACAAGGAGGACTGCTGGATATAAGGGTACATCCTGATTATGCCGATAACGGATGGGTTTATGCCTCTTATTCTGCAGCAAATACTGGAAGCGGGTCACAGCTTAAACTTGTCCGCTTCAAGGTCATTAATAACCAGGTGCAAAACATTGAGAACATCTTTTCGACCGGAGGGTCGAACACCTGGAGCGGTCATTACGGCAGCCGCATCGCTTTCGACAAAAAAAACCGGCTTTACCTCAGCGTGGGTGAAGGGGGGAGCACAAGCTACGGAGGGGCAAATACCGGGAACAACAACGCACAGGATCCGAAATCGAACTGGGGTAAGATACACCGGCTGACTGACACGGGCGGAGTACCTGCTGACAACCCTGTAATTCCGGGTAACACTGCACCGACATCAATCTACTCATACGGACACAGGAACCCGCAGGGACTGGCGAGACATCCCGGCACAGGTGATATATGGGCCACGGAACATGGTCCCAAAGGGGGTGATGAGATCAATATCATAACAAAAGGGTCGAACTACGGATGGCCTGCCTATTCGATAGGTGTCAATTATGATGGCACGACAATCTCAGCGAGTCACACGGCAACAGGCATAACATCTCCTTTATATACATGGACTCCCTCGATAGGGATCTGTGGGATGGTCTTCATAAACAGTGACAGGTTCAAAGCCTGGAACGGAGACCTGCTTATCAGCGGGCTGGCATCCCAGAAGCTTTACAGGTGCGTGGTTGATGAATCCGGGGTTATTGAGGAGCATGTCCTTTTAAGCGGTTACGGCAGGATACGCAATGTAGTCGAGGCACCTGACGGGTCAGTTTATGTCTCGGTTGAGGGGCCGGGGAGGATTCTGCAGCTAATGCCAAATTAGCCGGCGACCGAGAAAAGGTGCAGGGAGCAAGGAGCAAGGAGCAAGGGGCAGGGGCTCAGAGCATAAAGACTTTTGACCTTCAGACTTTAGACCTTTAGACTTCAGACCTTCAGACTTAAATCAATATCTTTGGTGATCAAACAGAACTGCAACGATGAGCGTTTCGCTTAAGACACTGTTTTACCAGCTATTCATCGATCCGATCTTGTCGAGGTTGCACGGCAGTGTGCTGGATGGGGTGACGAGGATGGACAGGGTACTTGACATAGCTTGCGGCACTGGAGCACTGGCGCTGGCTCTGGCTGAGAAGGCGGTGCATGTGACCGGGATAGACCTTGATGAACCTGGCATCGCTGCAGCAAACAGGAGCGCCAGAAAGAGAGGCCACGATAACGTCCTCTTCGAGGTGAGGGATGCCTCAGACCTTTCGTGCTACGGGGACAACTCCTTTGACGTGGCGGTGACATCCATGGCAATACACCAGTTTGATGCGGATCTGGCAGTAAAGATACTCTCAGAGATGAAGAGGATAGCCTACCGGGTGATAATAGTTGATTACAACCATCATATGCCAAAGGGGTGGGGCAGGCGAGTGGCATGGGGCATAGAGCGGATGGCAGGGGGAGACCATTACCGCAACTTCAGGATCTATATGGATAAGGGTGGCATGCACCACTTTGCCAGGGAGGCGGGTATAAGGGTGAAGTCGGAAGTGATGAGAGGAGGAGGGGTTTTTGTCGTTGTTAAAGGTTAGGGAAGACGGAAGACGGGAGACGGAAGACGGAAGATTGCAAGAAGCAGCAGGACCTTCAGACCTTCAGACTTTTGACCTTCAGACCCTCATACCCCAACCCTACATTCCTGCCCACAATAGCTTAAGGTTGGTCTCGAGGGCGTCAAGGTAAACGAGTGACCATACACGGGGTGGCAAAATAAGTGTTCCGAAGGTCCAATCATCAGGCCGATCAATCGATTCCTTGTATTCAAAGATTGCCGGCGCTGCCTTTGCCAGTGTCTCAAATCCGGCCATGACTTCAGCCTCATTGATAAGACTCTGCAGGGCTGTCTGAAGCCTGATATCGAGAGAATGATCTTTTCCTTCAATTACCACCAGTGCCGGAGATGCGGCACCGGTCGTCTCAGGCTTACTCAGTATCCACGGGTCATTGTTCCACTCTTCCTCAGAGAATCCTTCAGTGGTGAAGATGAGAGACTGGTAATCGTCAATAATCGCGAGAAGCTCATCGATCTTCCCGGGTATGGAGGCATGACCTGCGGGTGAGAGAGGCGGATCAAGCACCGCTTCCAGCCTGTTGTAGTTACCGGAAAGGAGCATGCTGTCATTGATCTTCTCTTTGGAGACATTCAGTGCCAGCAGGAGAGAGAAGACGGAAATTCCCGACAGGAGAAACAAGACAGAAACCGTGTTGTAAATACTGAAGCTTTTATTCCTCGATGTTACCGCCAGGAAAACCGGAAGGAAGACAACATACGGAAAGGGGAGTGCGATGATGATTGCAATGGCTGCATAAGGCCAGTGGAGGACCTTAAAAAGCATCCCGACGAAAACTACAAAACATGTGAGCCATGTTACTATATACAGCGATGCATTCCTGCGGTTTCCGTCAGTCATATAATGATTTCTGAGGGCCAGGGGGATAAAAACGCAGACAAGCGTAAAGATCCCCAGGATCATCAGTTGACCTCCACCAGGCCAATGGTTCATTTTAAGGAGTGATGACAGAACAATTACAATGGTGTTTATCAGTCCCAGTAAATATATTTTCTGTTTCATGACCTGTTCTTTTATTAGTTACTAACGATTTGCAACTGCCGCGAATGCGTACGATTCAACTGCCAGAATGCTGTTTTTCAGTAGCTCAAGTCTGTGAAGAGCTACCATCAGCGATATCCTTTCTTTCTCCGGGTCTGCTGCCGGCAGGTATACTGACGGGTCGAGAAGCTTCTGGTATTTTTCCGTCTCATTGCCAGGTATCAGTTGGGTGAGATAGTCGGAATAGTCCTTCAGGGCCCGGTTCAGGTCATTGCGTGAAGAGGTCCCCTCCATAAGGAAGTTGAGGTAGGGGACAGTATGAAACGGATTCTGCAGTTGACTGAACTGTATCTCAGGTCCTGCCACGGTCTCCTTTACCTGGTGAGTAATGATGGCAGGATTTCCCGGCTCGCCCTCCGACTCAGCCACCATACCTGTTTCAATGTCATTGATGACCCTGAGCAGCTCACCTGTTTTTACATTTATCTCAGCAAGAAGTGGAGCTGCGATTGAGTCGTGACATCCCAGCATCAGCATCCTGTTTTCGGCTTGCCTGTATTTAAAGAGTGCCTGTTGTTCCCACTGATGCATATAATATCCACCGTCATAGTTCCTTGAAAGGTTGAGATTGATTAGCAGCGAGGGTATAACAATGGCGAGTGAGCCGATGACCATAAAGAAGAATTTGGGGCTGACATTATTCTCCTCCTTCCAGGTGGCTGACACGTACCACGGGAATGCAACGAAAAAGATGACTGCCAGTCCTGTCATCAGCAGCATGCTTGACAGGGGCCAGTGCTGCAGCTTAAAAAAGAACCCCAGGACATAAAGGATCAGTCCGGCAGTTCCTAGAATATAAATTGCTCTCTTTGTCTTGTTCTCCTGTTCTTTCATTTTGAGGGCCAGCAATGCAGGGATGAAGAAGAGTATTCCGCAGGCTGCTGCAATGAGCATACCTACTGAGCTTCCGGGCCAGTGCTGTATCTTAAAGACGACACCTGCGATGAAAAATGTTGCAGTGAGGAAGGCGGAGATGAACAGGAAGAGCCTCTTCCCGCTGTGTGTCTCCTTCCACAGAACCCCCAGGGCTGATGGCATGAAAATGAAAGCGAGCACCAGGGCACCGAATGTCAGCATGATGCCTGCACCCGGCCAGTGCATGATCTTGAAGAGTGACGCAAAGCCAAGCAGGATAGTACCCGTTATGGCTGAGATTTTCATAGTTGTTTTCATCTTTCTGTATTTAGTATCAACTGCAAACAGTGTTTCTTCCTGTATCTCTTTGAGCCTCCTGCTGCCCATTTTCTGCCTGACAATATTATAGGCTTCCTGAAAGGAGAGTCCTCTCATCATTTCATGTTCTACATCACAGCAGAGATGATCGGTCAGTTCATCAGCAAGGTGGGAGAAGCTGATCTCCTGCCTGGTGACATCGCGGCTGATCTGGTCAATATCCTGCAGACTCAGTTCAGGCATAGGTGATCCCGGGTTGAGGATTAATGATATTCTGAAGTGACTCGATGAACATCTTCATCTCCTCAATCTTTTCTGCAATAACCGAATGACCTTTGTCGGTCAGGCTGTAATAGATACGGATACGGTTATTGAAATTCTCCGATTCGGTTACAAGCACTCCTTCGTTCTCAAGTTTGTGGAGGACAGGGTAGAGTGCGCCGTATGTGAGTTTTATTCTGCCGGCGGTGAGTTCTTCAACCCTGCGTGTTATCTCGTATCCGTACATGCGTCCGTTCTCCTGCAGCAGCTTAAGGACGATTGTTTTGAGTGACCCTTTAATGAGATCTGTTGGAATCATGTTATATGTATAAGATAGTTATATATTGCAAATATAGAATATTATTATTTACAAATGCAAGTTTATTTTAACAAAATTCAAAATTCAAGGTTCAAAGGAAGACGGGAGACGGAAGACGGAAGACGGGAGACGGGAGACGGAAGACGGAAGACGGAAGACGGAAGACGGGAGACGGGAGACGGAAGACGGAAGACGGAAGACGGAAGATTGCAGGGAGCGATTAGCAATGGCAGCAACATTATTTCCCCTCCTGAGTCAGGAGGGGAGCCGTCCGCCTGTTGGCGGACGGGGGGAGGTCTGTCGCTCTTTGATAAACATCCATAATATCTTGCTTGACTTATTTCTATTTAGACATACCACCTCCCCCCGAACCGCCTTTTGGCGGTTCGGGGTAC
>JALOMO010000166.1 GCA_025455395.1 Bacteroidales bacterium | reverse complement strand
CCGGCATCCTTTGTATCGTCATTGAAATCCTCGTCGTTCAGTATCCTGTTCTCGTAGCCTACCAGGCGATATGATTTAACGAAAGCAGGATTGAATTCTATCTGGAATTTGACATCCTTTGCGATCGTGAAAAGTGTCCCGCCGAACTCCTGAACAAGAACGCGTCTTGCCTCCTGGATGTTATCGATATAGGCGTAATTGCCATTGCCCTTGTCGGCGATGATCTCCATCTTGTCATCCTTGATGTTACCCATCCCGAAGCCAAGCACTGTCATATAAACTCCCAGTCCGCGTTTCTCCTCCACCAGCTTCTCCATTGAGGCGTTATCTGACACCCCCACATTGAAATCACCGTCGGTGGCAAGTATAATGCGGTTATTCCCCTCTTTTATGAAGTTTTTTTCAGCGATTCTGTATGCAAGCATGATACCTTCGCCACCTGCTGTTGATCCTCCGGCCTGGAGGTTATCGAGAGCCTGCATTATGACCTCCTTCCGGTTGCCCGGGGTTGACTCAAGAACAACACCTGCAGCCCCGGCATAAACGACGATCGCCACACGGTCCTGTGATCTCAGTTCATTCACAAGCAGTCCGAATGCAGACTTCAGCAGAGGGAGCTTGTTTGGCTGATCCATCGATCCTGAGACGTCTAAAAGGAAGACAAGATTTGAGGGAGGAAGCAGACTCTTTTCAATATCCTTTCCCCTTAGTCCTATGTGAAGGAGATAATGATTTTTATTCCAGGGGCAGATACCGGTTTCAGTGTAGACCGAGAATGGATGCTCTCCCTCGGGTTTTGGATAGTCATATTTGAAATAGTTGATCATCTCCTCGATACGGACTGCGTCTGCCGGCACCTCTTGTCCTAGGTTGATGAATCGTCTGACATTTGAATAAGAGGCATTATCGACATCAATGGAGAAGGTTGAATAGGGAGCCCTCAGAGGATCTTTGTAACCATTCTCGGTAATCCCGCCGTACGATTCGGTGTTGAAATCAGCCCTTGCCATTCCGTGAACATGGTGATTATAGTATGGGACCCCGGCTACCATGGATTTACTTACCGGAGCCTGCCGGTCATAACCGGAGAGAGCAACCTCCTCGCACAGTTCAATTTTCTTTTCATCCGTCGCAGTGAGAGGAACAACATTCAATGTAACATTAATGACAGTACGTCCGGATATTTTCTCTTCCACAGGCTGCATGCCAGGGAAGGTGAAGACCAGTATCCTTGCTTCTGCTCCTGCAGAGATGCTGTAATCACCGGCGCTGTCAGTTGTGACGGTGTTATTGGTTCCCTTTATTGTTACTGAAACCCCGGACAACGGGTTGCCGTTGCCGTCTGTCACCTTTCCTCTGATAAGGACCTGTGTGGCAGGAGCCAGGGAGGTGAGAAGAATTAATGCTAATAATGATAACAGTGTTTTCATGACTTTTCGTTTTTAAGTTTCTGAGATAAGGATGCAGGTCATTCATAAATTCCATAAACAAGTAGCCGGAAAATCAGGAAAGAGTATCTTTATAGTTGGATTAAGACCCACATATCCAGTGATTTCATGCCGTCGATATTTCTGAGAAAAAAAGGAAAAGAGGAGAATGATGAGATGCTCCTGAAGAGATTCAGGGATAATGGAGATATTGAGAGCCTCGGCCTTCTTTACCAGAAGTATATGCATCTTGTCTATGGTGTTTGCCTGAAGTACCTGGAGTCGAGGGAGGAGGCGAAGGATGAGGTGATGAACATCTTCGAGAGGCTGGTGTCAGCGGTGCCGGGACAGGAGATAGGCAATTTCAGAACATGGCTCTATGTAGTTACAAAGAATCATTGCCTGATGCTTTTGCGGAGCAGGAAGAGTGAGGCTGTACACCGGGAGATGATGCTGAATGACCCGACATTTTTTATGGAAAAAGAGTCACTGATGCATCCTTTGGAAACAGATACAGAACCTGACACCGTAAGGCTCAGGGAGTGTATTGAAAAATTAAAGGATGAACAGAAGAAATGTATCGAGCTGTTTTATTATGAAGGATATGGCTATAAAAAGATATGTGACAGACTAGGCATGGAGGAGAAGAGAGTGAAGTCGTATATACAGAACGGGAAGAGGAATCTCAGGCTTTGCCTGGAGAAGGAGAAAGGTTAAAGGCGAAAGTAGGGATATGAAGATTCAGGGTTTCAAGGTTTCAAGGTTTCAAAGTACCAGGGTTTCAACTGAGTTTATAGGATAGTGACCGCAGGACATAAGACCGCAAGACAACACTAAGATGAAAGAGAAAGACAAAAGATTATTTATCCCGAAGGATGACTTTGAGGAAGAGGCATCAGAGGGTTTGGGGAGGCTGAGCCGGGAAGAGGCTGAGGAGGATCTTCGTGAGCTGCGCGGCCGTATTGACAGGAGGCTGAGGAAGCCGCGCACTGTGTGGATACCTGCCGCTGCAGCGGTGGTAATTATTCTGCTGGTGTCGGTCCTGTATATTTCGATATTCAGGGAGCCAGAGCCTGTTGCAACGGAGATTGCGTTTTCAAAAGGGGAGAAAAAAGATACCGCAATGATTGCAATGGCAGAGCCGCTTAAGCGAGCAGAATCGCAATCACCTGCACCAGAAGAGACGTTGCACCGCAACGTCTCACCCGCGAAGGTTGAGGTCGAGGCCGAGGTTAAGGCTGAGGTTAAGGTTGAGGCTGAGGCAAAGGTCGAGGTCAAGGATGAGGTTAAGGTTGAGGCTGAGGTCGGGGTTGAGGAGGAAGTTGCAGAAGTGGTTATTGTTGAGGCGATGCCGATGGCGGAAAAAGCGGTATCTGGTGTTGCTGCCGCACAGTCTGATAAGAAATCCCGGGCGACTGCGGTAGCGACGCCCAACTTGGGCGTCGCCACTGGTATCCATCAGCCTGAACCTGTTGGTGGCATGGAGGAGTACAACCGCTGGCTGGATAGAAATATCAGGTATCCTGAAGGGGTTTCGCCCCGGGTGCAGCAGGAAGTTGTCATTACCTTCACCGTAGCGGCTGACAGCACATTGACTGACATGAAGGCTGCGAAGACGCCAGGCGCAGCATTCACAGACGAGTCCTTCCGTCTTCTGCGTGATGGTCCGAGATGGATCCCAGCCATGAGTGAAGGAAGGGTTGTGAAAGCTGAGGTTAATGTTATAATTGTATTTAGATAAAAAATGCTTTCTAATGATCAAGAAGTTCTGTGGCCCTCAAATCACGACTTGAGACTGCATGACCGAAAGACCGCAAGACAATATTTTAGTACATTTACTGAAATTTTTAGCGGATGAACTTAATAACGGGAAAACATGTCCTGGTAACCGGCGGAGCGGGATTTATAGGATCGTCACTGTGTCACGACCTTATCGAGCGTGATAACGAGGTGGTATGTCTTGACAACTTTGCCACAGGTAAGAGAGAGAATCTGAACATGCCGCGCAGCATAGCAGATCCGGCCACCACCAATGCAGTAAATATCAACGGATTTCTTAACATGATCATTGCGGCGCGTGATGCCGGAGTCAGGCGTTTTGTTTTTGCATCAAGCTCATCAGTTTATGGTGACTCAATAGAGTCCCCAAAGGTTGAAGAGAGGACGGGCAAGGTATTGTCTCCTTATGCAATTACGAAGATGGTCAACGAGGAGTATGCCCGTATATTCGGAAGTCTTTACGGGATGGAGACCATCGGGCTGAGATATTTTAATGTCTTTGGCCGGCGGCAGGATCCTGAAGGACAATATGCTGCGGTGATACCTAAGTTCACACAACTCTTCATGAAGCATGAGTCGCCGGTCATAAATGGTGACGGGAGCATTTCACGCGACTTTACTTATATAGATAATGTATTGCTTGCCAATAACCTTGCCGGCACAGTAGACAACCAGGCAGCCTTTAACCAGGTATACAATGTGGCCTGCGGTGATTCAGTCAATCTTAATGAGATGACACTTCTCCTGCGCAGCAGTCTCGCCATTCATGATCCGGCAATTGGCAGGATTGAACCGGAGCACGGTCCGTCCCGTCCAGGTGACATAGCCCACAGTCTGGCGAGCATCGGCAAAGCTGTCAGGTTGCTTGGATACAAGCCACAGGTTTTGTTCCCGGAAGGTCTTAAACATGCAGTTTCCTGGTATGTTGATAACCTGTAATCCACATCAGGTACAAATGAAGTGTTCTTTTTTATCTTTGCGTAAACGGCATTCTACCGGCTGGCCAAGCCAGACCTAATGATCAGGTTAACAGCTCGTTGGACGCATTATGGCATGTGACTGACGGGTCGCCTGCTTTAATTGCACTCATGTAATTCCTGGCAGGGTTGGTAAGCAAAGCATTACAGTTTTTGCGAAGGTCCCAAATTTGTGAATATCTTTTATATCGCAATATCGAGTAATTTTACATTTTACCTGGACTAAAAGCATTTTTTTGAGGTGAGACAGAAAGAAGATATTGTATTAATAGGAGGAGGAGGTCATTGCCGGTCTGTTATAGATGTAATTGAGGAAGAGGGCAGGTATTGCATTGCAGGAGTAGTTGACCTCCGGGAAAAAATCGGGGAATCAGTCTCAGGATATAAGGTTATTGCCGATGATGATAGCCTTGAGCGACTGGTAAATGACTATCATTTGTACCATATTTCACTTGGTTTCATAAGAGACCCCGGGAGGCGCATCTTCCTCTTCGATCTTGTAAGGAAATTTGGGGGAAAATTCCCGGTGATAAAGTCCCCTTATGCCTATATTTCAAAAAGGGCTGAGCTCGGAGACGGGACCATTGTGATGCATAACGCCCAGATAAACACCCACGTTCTGATAGGCAGGAATTGTATCATTAATTCCAGGGCACTTATTGAACATGATGTAAGGGTTGGAGACAACACTCATATTTCAACAGGTGTTATCATTAACGGAGCATCAGAAATCGGAAGCAGATGTTTCATAGGCAGCGGTGCGGTTGTGAGCAATGATATAATTATCAACGACAATGCTTTCATTAAGGCTCAGTCATTAATATATTGATGAATGGACAGTCATGTCTTTATCATTGCAGAAGCCGGGGTAAACCATAACGGGTCAGTTGAGACGGCAAAGAGAATGATTGATGCAGCCACGGCAGCCGGAGCAGACGCTGTGAAGTTCCAGACCTTCAGGGCTTCAGCCTTGTTAACACCTTATACTGTCAAGGCTGAATATCAGAAACAAGGTACCCCGGACAATGAAAGTCAATACCAGATGCTCAAAAGGCTGGAGTTGAGTGAGGAGGATCATTTTGTATTATTTGATTACTGCAGACATGCGGGGATTGAATTCATTTCAAGTCCGTTTGATGTTGAGTCAGCGGAACTGTTAAACAGGATTGGAGTAAGGATCTTTAAAATACCCTCAGGGGAACTCACGAACCATTCCCTGTTAAGCAGGGTGGCCACATTTGGAAAGGAGATAATCATGTCGTCCGGGATGGCAGACATGCAGGAGATTGAAAGAGGGCTTAAAGTCCTCACCGGTGCGGGTATGCCAAAAGAGAGGATTACCATACTACATTGCAACAGTGCCTATCCAACACCATTCTGTGATGCCAATCTGCGGGCAATCGTCTCAATCAGGGATCTGTTTAAAATCAGGGTCGGGTATTCTGACCATACCATTGGGATAGAGGTGCCGATAGCAGCCGTTGCTCTGGGAGCAACAGTTATTGAGAAACACTTTACTCTTGACAGAAATGCGCCGGGCCCGGACCAGATGTCTTCTCTTGAACCAGATGAACTGAAAGAGATGGTAAGGGCTATCAGGAATGTTGAAATGAGTATGGGCGACGGCGTGAAGCGTGTATCGCCCTCTGAAGGCAAGAACAGGGAGCTGGCCCGTAAAAGGATTGTTGCAAAGAGGGATATTATTTCCGGAGAGCCTTTTACTATTGAAAATGTCTGTTTCAAAAGAAGCAACACAGGTCTGTTTGCAGAAGAGATGGAGAAAATTGCAGGGAAGATCGCGGAAAGGAATTTCAGCAAGGATGAGGGAATAATTATCTGAAAATAAGCCTAAATGGAAAGAAATAATGTACTTGTGGTTTCAGCTCACCCTGATGATGAGACCTTCGGTTGCGGTGGCACCATTCTCAAGCACAGGGCTATGGGTGATCATGTCAGCTGGCTGATTATAACGGATGCACTCGATGAGCAAAGGTGGGGTGCCGAATTTATTAAAAACCGGCAGGATGAGATAAAGGTGGTAACTGAAAGATACGGGTTTGATAGCTGTATCAAACTTGGATTTCCAACCATGGAGCTTGACACGATCCCGGTTGGTGAGCTGGTTTCCAAAACAGGCAGTGTAATTTCGGAACTGAAATCAAATATTATATATGTCGTAAACCGCAGCGATATACATACCGATCATCAGATTGTCTTTCAGGCTGTCTATTCATGCACCAAAAGCTTCAGGTATCCGCATGTAAAGAGAGTGATGATGTACGAATGCCTTTCAGAGACTGAATTTACAGCAGCATTGCCTGGTAATGTATTCATGCCAAATGTCTTTGTCGATATCACACCATATTTTAATGAGAAGCGCGAGATAGTAAGAATTTATAAGTCAGAGCTGATGAACAGGAATCAGCCTCGTTCCGTTGAGATCATGGAAGCTCTTGCCAGGTACAGGGGGAGCAGGATAGGAGTGGAATACGGAGAAGCGTTTCAGCTGGTCTTTGATATAATGTAACATGGCTGAGAGCATCCATCTTTATAAGGACAGGCCTGTTGAACAAAACCTCATCAGGAATTCATGGGAAGCAGCATTCGGAAGGGAGATGCCGGACGGATACTGGGACTGGTGGTTCAGGGGAAATCCCTTTGATGCTGAGCCCAAGATTGCCTATATCATGTGTGATGGTGTGGTCGCCGCTTATTATGCAGTCACTCCTCTCCTGGCCAGGCTCCTTGATGACACTATAGAAAGGTGCGGGCTGATGAATATGGGATTTACTCACCCTGATTACCAGGGTCGCGGGTATTATCTGATTATCAACCGGTTGTTGCATGATTCCCTGAAGGATGAGAAGTACAGTTTCTTATTTGGATTTGCAAATCACAACTCACATTACCCTTACAGGAGGCATCTGGGATGGAATGACCTGGCTGTGCAGAATATTTTCTGCAGGGGACTGAAAGAGATCAGAAAGGTTTCAGATGAAAAGTGCAGTATTACTTTTTCCCTTTCCGGATTAGATGCGAAGGCAATTGAGTTTATGTCAGGGAGTAAGACCTGTGAAAGAGGTGTCTGCATTGTCAGATCAAGGGAATATCTTGAATGGCGTTTATTGAACCATCCGGTTAACAGATATGAGTGTTGTGAAGCAAGGATTAACGGTAAGACTGCCGCGATTCTTGTATATAAAAAATACAGGAACACTCACATTGATGCCATAGAGTTCTTCTACTCACCGGAGTTTACACAAGTCAAAGATTCTTTATTGGTACAATCACTTGATTTTCTTCAGCATAATACCGCAAGGGATGCAAATATCTGGTCAGGTTTATACACGGATGAACACCTGTTGCTGGAAAAGCACGGCTTTGTCGAATCAGGCTTCAGCGCTTACTTTGGAATGATAGGGCTAAAAAGCAGGCCGGAATTGATGGATATAAGGAACTGGCATTACAGATTAATTGATTCAGACGTTTTTTAGAGTGAAGAAGATTGTCGCAATAACAACCTCGAGAGCGGATTATGACTTGATGTCACCCCTGTACAGGATCCTTAACGGAGATCAGGATATTGACTTGAGAATGCTTGTTTCAGGCAGTCATCTCTCAGTAACTTTTGGGCTCACAATAAGATCTGTTGAAAAGGACGGTCTCAAAATCCTTGCATCGATTGAGTCAATTACCGGGGAAGATACGATAACATCCAGAATTAGATCAGCTTCACTATTTCTTAACTCCTCAATTGATATTATTGCTGATTACCAGCCCGATCTGATAATTTACGCCGGTGACAGGGAAGATGTCATGGTTGGGGCCCTGCTTGGAACCTATCT
>JALOMO010000165.1 GCA_025455395.1 Bacteroidales bacterium | reverse complement strand
CGGCAGCGATACTCGTGACCCCGGAAAGCTGTTGTGGCGCCTTCATGTGAGGGTAGTAATACATCATAGTCACATTCTCATTGAAATAGGGCATTATTGTCACATTGCGGTCTTTTCGCCGGGGATTGTAATCGGGTTTCATAGGCCTTACCTCTCCGCGTTTTACTGTTGCAACGGGAATGTCACCGATGGTGCGGAATGTCGACCTGTATGAGCTGTGCATCTTGCGTACCCTGGTTCCGCGGTGCAGGAAGCCGTATTCATCGCTTGTTGGGCCAAACATGCATACAAGCACTTCGGCTATCTCGCCGTGTCCGGCGGCAGTACTGGCATGAATCAGGTTGAGTGCTGCGTCTGATGAAGGCCTGTCTGATGAACGCTGTGAACCGACGAGTATTATCGGTACGGGTGAGTTCTGAACCATGAATGAGAGTGCAGCGGCGGTGTGATGCAGTGTGTCGGTGCCATGACCGATCATGATCCCGTCAATACCGTTGGCAATCTCCTGACCGATAGCTCTGGCAAGGGTCATGTACTGGACAGGACCCATATTTTCGCTGAAGACCGCAAAGAGTTTCTCAGTCCGTATGTTGCAGACATCTGCCAGCTCGGGCACTGCCCCGTAGAGCTCACCCGGTGAGAATGCCGGGATGACTGCCCCGGTCCTGTAATCAAGACGAGAGGCTATTGTGCCTCCTGTACCGAAGAGCTTGACATTTGGCTTGTCATCGGAATAGGGAAAGTCTTTTTCGGGAATCTTGTAATTGGCTTTCTGATAACCTGTCTCCTTCATCATCGTGACCGTGGTGATGTCGATACCTATGTTGTAACCACTCTCGATCTTGATAACTATGTGGAGGTCATCATTATTCTCAGACCGCGGAAGGACAGTGCCCCTGAATAGTCCGCGCGTTGTTTCTATCTCAGCCTGTCCCCAGACACGTACGTTGAATTTCTTGAGCACCTTCAGTGCCTCACCTTTGTATCCCTGAAAAAAATCTTCCGTCATCTTGTTTCTCCCGAAATTTCCAGAATATCAGATACCTCTGTCTTAATCTTTGCCAGCCTTATCTTCCCTATCGCCTTCATATGAAGCTGACCCATTATCCAGTCTGTGGCAGCCTTCCTGTTTCCATTATAACAAATCGCCGCAAACTCTTTTTCCAGCTCCGGGATCTCTCTTTTTATCTCACCCAATGTTGTTTCCATGTAACCTGTAGCATTCAGGATGCTCATAAAATCAGGTTCACATGACTCGACTACGGCTGGCAGCATCAGGCGTGCAACCGGTGGCAGCAGTTTCATACTATTAAGGAAGGCGAAGAGGTTATATATTGTCTCATAACTGAACCCCTTTGCAACCTTGCCTTTTCCCTCGAGGCTACGGAAACGGTGCCCAATAAGTATACCAATCTCACGATGGCTATAGCCCAACTCATCACCAATCCTTTCGATAATGGGGGTGAGGTTTTTACTTAACAGGTAATGCCATGTATCTTCCGGAATACCCCATTCCTTCATCTGGCGGAACCGAAGGGCGATATCCTTTGGCAGGTCTCTGCCAAGCATTTCAAGCATTTCGGTGGTTACCGGTATTGGTTGTGAGTCAGTGTCAGGATACATGCGGTCACGGCCCGGCAACACTCTCTCAAACATTGTTGTTCCGTCAGCGAAGGCTTTGCGTGTCTCATCAGGTACACCATCAAGAGCCATGCGCATGCGTTCGTCAACCGTCTCCAGGGCAGTTGGGATATCTTCATCCGGTCCCCACAGTATTATCTGTGCATCATCGCTCGCAGCGCTCAGCCAGATGGCCACCTCAGGAAAGAGATTATTGAAGTTCAACGCACCCGTCTCCTCCGAATGGATCATATTTGGTTTCTCGATACAGGCAATCACCTTCAGCCTGTCGCTTATCTCATCGGCAAAGAGGCGCCCGGATTGAGTGAAGTGTGACAGTATTCCGCGGCATCCGGGCAGATTGAGAGCCATGACCTTCTCCCCACGGTCAAGCGCAGCCCTGACGGGTGCCAGGTGAAGATGGCCCTCCCTCTCCGTTATCTCCCTGTGATGTATTGTCCATTCTGAAGGATCAGGGATGATCTTCTTAAGCTTCTCCCTTATATTAAGCAGCGCATATTGCCTGAAAGCTTCATTGTGAGAAAGCTCCGGTATCCATTTAATATGTGCCACGCCTTTTATCTCTGCCCTTTTTCCTCCTTCGCAGCTTACATTCACATCCTCGCGGGCGGCACCGATACCTGTTCGTACCTTACCGGTGCTGCGGGTGAGAAAACGGATATACTCCGCAGCCTCTGCCAGCTCGTCAGGGGTTAGACAATCAGGGTATGTTACCGTTTCGATGAGAGGCATGCCCAGGCGGTCAGTCTTATAGATTCGCTTATGCCCGACGTCTGAGATTTCACGGCAGCTGTCCTCCTCAAGGCTCATCTGAATCAGACGCACCTTTTTGTTTTTCAACTGCAGCTCGCCTTCAACACTGACGATGGCAGAACGCTGAAAACCTGTAGGGATGCTTCCGTCAAGGTACTGCTTGCGTGTGATATGTACCTCTCCGACAATATTCATTTTTGCTGCAAGGGCGATACTGATGGCAATATCAAGAGCTTCCGGGTCGATATGAAACGGAGGAGTGTCATCAACCTCGTAGGTGCAGGCAGTGCGGTTATTGAGACGGTAGGTTATCTCCTTCTTTGTCCTGAACTCCATCAGCGCGGTACCGTCATATACACCCATCTCGCTGAGTGTGGGCCTCATGTGCCTTATCACCTCGGCATCATACTCATCGTGTCCGTGATATATCCCGGCAGGGCACCGGCAGAAGAGCTTGCTCTTTGTCTTAAGCTGCTGATGCACTTCAAGACCTGACTTGAATCCTATCCGCTTATAATCATTAAGCGTGGCTTCTTTCCGGGTAACATAACCTATCTCCTCACGCGTCTTTTCAAAATTCTTCCTCGGATCAAACCTGGTCATTTCGTTCATCATTGATATCGCAAGTTAATCAGAAGGATTGATAGTTGGAGATGCAGATTATAAGAAAGTTAAGCCAGCTTTATCCATGCAACTATTTAATTGTGGAAGGTTGAAAAAATATTCACTAAGGTTTATGGTGATTGAAAAAATCAATGAATATAACCTAAATCAAAATAGTGACAAAGGTGAATCATCTGATTTCAGCTTAATAACATTAAGCATGTAACTATAATCAAATCAGTGATATATTATAAGAGTAGCAGAAAGTACTGTTCAGACTTAATAAATTTTCAGTACGGAGAATGATGGGGATATCGCAAATTAATCGTACCTGATAGCTTTGACGGGTGTAATTCGCGCAATCAGCTGGGAGGGGATGAGAAGCATAATTATAATTGCTGCCATCGTTCCGGCGTTAAGGAGGAGGATATGCAGAATATCAATATTTACCGGTACGCTTTTTAGATAATATGATGAAGGGTCGAGTGATATCATGCCTGTCTCCTGCTGAAGGAGGGCAAGTCCGATCCCGATGACATTTCCCCATAGAAGTCCTTTGACTGTCAGCCATGCAGCCTGGTACAGGAAAATGTTTCTTATCAGCCTGTTCTCAGCTCCCATGGCTTTAAGCACCCCAATCATATTGGTCTTTTCAAGTATCAGTATAAGAAGACCGGAGATCATATTAAAGCCGGCAACGAGTATCATCAGGGTCAGGATAATTATCACGTTTGTGTCCTGGAAGTCGAGCCAGTCGAAAATCTGGGGGTATCTGGTGCGGATGCTTGACACCTTGAGCTGTTCTTCATCATCTGCTACCCTATAGCCTACTGCATCGCGTATTTCGTCGGTCATCAGATCCAGTTCGGTGAAGTCGTTGATGAATATTTCGAAGCCGCTTACCTGATTGCTCTCCCATCCGTTGAGACGTCTTATATGTTCTATATCACAGAAGAGGTATGTCTTGTCAAACTCCTCGAGGCTGGTCTCGTAAATGCCGGTAATGGTGAATTTGCGCATACGGGGCGGGTCCTGCACAAAGAACATCGAGAATGAGTCACCGAGCTTCAGGCCAAGCATGTCAGATATCTTTTTTGAGATGAGCACGTTGTCAGTTCTTGCTGTGTCGGTTACCGTCACCACCTCTCCTTCAACGATGTTGGTGCTAAAGAAGCTCCAGTCGTAGTCGCTGCCGATGCCTTTGAGGACCACCCCCTGAATGTTGTCTTCGGTCTTTATAATGCCTGCCTTGGTGGCAAACACCTGTATGTTTTTTACGCCCGGATGGCTGCGGATTTTGCTGATGAATGGCTGCGTGGCAGTCACGGGCACTGTTTCGTATGAGATGTTTGCGTCAAAGTTAACCACCTGAATATGGGCGCCGAATCCTGCTACCTTATCTCGTATCTGTTGTTTGAATCCGGTGAGGATAGAGACAGCCATGATCATCACTGCCAGTCCGAGGGCTATGCCGATGATCGCAATAACGTTTATTGGTCGTGAGAATGCTGCGCCATGGCGGCGTTCCCTGATAACGCCATGGCGGCGTTCCCTGATAAGGCGGCGGGCTATAAAGACTCCGGTAGACATCAGGGCAAAATTAAGAATTAAGAATTAAGAATTAAGAATTTTATGATGTGCCTTATTGATGTCCTGTACGATAAACACAATATGCATGTGTATCTGAGTATAACTGTTTGCCATAATCAATGAAATTTAAGTAACTACCATTTGATTAGCATATTTAAAATTATAAGATCTAAAATATGAGCGAGACGATCATTAAAGATAACAAATACCCCTTCAGCTGTCAACCTTTTTCAATAAAACAGATGGGCTGTTACCCCATTCACTCATATCCCTGGATTTTATATATTTACATTATGAGAAAATATGAAATCATGAAAACCCTTGCTATCCTGACAATCATAA
>JALOMO010000080.1 GCA_025455395.1 Bacteroidales bacterium | reverse complement strand
CCAACGACAATAAGTTTCTGCAGCATGGTAACTCATTGATATTGCAGGCCGCTGACCCATGCCCCAGTTCTGATCAGGCTTGCCATAGGGTGGTGTAGCACCCGTAATGGCATCTAAATCCTGCTTTCTGAGACGTGAACCCTCAGTGTCGGTCGATCTTCCCTCGGATGCAGTCTGCCTGTAGAACTCCATATACTCATCCCATGTAACCTCCACCTCAGCTATAAAGAAGGAGTCAACCTCAACCTGACGCTGTGTCTCATCATTGTCGCGCAGCGGCTCGTTCTCCGGACTGCCCATAGTAAAAGTGCCTCCCGGAATGGCTTTCATACGGAACGAGACACCTGACCCTGGCACCTGCTCTGTGAAGCTTTCAAAGGAGGTGACCATGGCGGGCGACAGGTAAACCGTGTCAGCCTGTCTGACCTCTGCACCGAAGCTTTTATTGCTGCCGTGAGTATAGTCTTTTATGTAGTGACCCGCATTGAGATGGCAGCTGATACAGTGCATCTCCTCTCCCTTTTCGGTCATCTGCTTGTAATAGAGATGAGCATCCGACCCTTCGCGCGTTAGCTTGGCCGGAAATAGATTCTCATGACATTTAACACACGACGTATTGTAAACGTGATGCACGGCATTATCCAGTATTGAGGCTGCCTCCCAGTCGAACTCAGTGGAGTCTTTTGTCCAGTAGCTCCAGAGATCACGCATGCCCGTCTTCGCTTTTTCGACCAGGTATCCCTCTCCCTTTGGTGGAAGATGACATTCAGCACATGATATCCGCGATCCTGAGCGTGTAGCATAATGAACTCCCTGTTTCCAGCTCGAGGTTGCCTGCGGATGTACATGGCATAAGGCGCAGAAATCATTTGAGGAAGTAGCCTCCACAGCTTTTCCAAACCCGAGTATAATAGCTGCGCCTGCAATAAGGCCGGGAATAAACCATAACAGGAACTGTCTCTTCACGCAACAGGTATTAAGGTGCTCAAGATAATAAAAAACAAAAGACAAAATTGTCATATAAAGCGGTAAAGCGCCACTGATTTGAACTTCGCTCCCCCATTAAAGGTATAATTACTACTTTTGGGGAAACAGGGTTTTTTATGAAGAAAATACTACTGGTCGCAATACTACTACTCGCAGCAGTTGTGGTCTCCGCTCATCCCTGGAAGCCGCGTCACTATGTCATTGTTGATACTGACGGAGGGCTCGATGATCTGAAAGCTATCTGCATGCTGCTTGCCTCCCCCGATGTAAGACTAATGGCTGTCACAGTCTCTGACGGATATCACAGATCTCCCGATACATATCAGAAAGTAAGGTCGATGCTTGACGGTTTATGGCATGAAGGGCTTCCTGCAGCTTACGGACCCGAGACTGCCACCCTTATTGAAAAATGCCTTGCAGACGAGACAGCCCAGGTCTCGTTCATCGCACTCGGATCACTTGTAACAGCGGCTGAGGCAATGGACAGGTCTCCGCTGTTCCTGAAAAAGGTAAAACAGATATTGTGGAGCAATGAAGATCTGCCGGGAGAGGGAGGGATGAATTACAGACTCTCACCGGAAGCTGTCAGAAGGGTGCTGGACGGACCTTTGCCGGTCTTCGTTACAGGAGGCGGAGGAGAGTCGTTTTATAATGCGGATTTCATATCAGGAATAGATGAGATATTTACCCCATATGCAAAAACAGTAGCGTCAATCCTACGAAGTAATGCCTCACATAAATTTGTCTTCACAGCCTTTGATGAAATGGCACCTCTTTTTCTCCACTACCCGGAGCTCTTTGGAACAGACAAGCCTGACGATAAGAACAGATATTATTATCCTCTCAAATTAGCCAGTCTTCAGACCGCAACATCACTTATGCTCCGTGGCGAGACTGTGCAGAAGATGCAGGTGGTCAAACGCTTCCCCGCTGATACCTCCTTTTACATGACAGACATTCAGCCATTTATTTCTGATATAATAAAGAATCATGGGGAGGAAGAATGGGTCAGCGGCATTCTGGCCAATGAGATGCACAGGCACCTGGGTGTATATGCAATTATCGGAGTAAAGATGGGAATCAGGGCACGCGAATATTTCTGCACAGGAGTTGATGAAATGAGAGTCACCAGCAGGTGCGGAAGCACCCCTCCACTGAGCTGTACGAATGACGGGATACAGCTTAGCACAGGAGCCACTCCCGGACACGGCCTCCTTACGGTCAGCGGCGAAGAACCGTACTTTGCAGGTGCTGATTTTACGCATAAGAATCGGACCATAAGGATTACTTTGAAAAAGGAGTTCGAAAACAAGGTCTCCGCTGAACTGAAAGAGATCAGTTTCATCTATGGCCTTGACAGTGACATATACTGGGAACTGGTACGGCAGAATGCAATCAGATACTGGGTCTCGTTTGACAGACACGACATCTTTGATATTGAACCAATTAACTAACCAGATAATGAAGTCAAAGCCCATTTATGCCATCCTGCTCCTTGTCCTTGCACTTATCTCCTGTACAGGCAGCTATCAGACTCCTGCAATCATCCCGGTCCCGGTAAGTATTGAGCCGGGCAAGGGCACCTATTTGCTTCGATCATCTGCAACTATAAGCTATAATGATGAGGCAGCCTTTCCTGTTGCATCATTTCTTGCCTCTATGATCAGCAGGCCGACAGGATTCAATATTGCACCCGGATATGGTGAAAAGGGTAGTATAAGATTGACATTAGATACCATTAAATCATGGAAACCGGAGGAATATGAGCTGCATGTTACGAAAAAGGGCGTGCAGCTCAGGGCAGGCACTCCTGCAGGGCTCTTCCGGGGAGTGCAGACACTGAGGCAGCTTATGCCGGCAGCGATAGAGAGCGAGACCCTCATCACCGGTATGAATTGGACTATCCCATGCGTGACCGTGAGCGACTACCCGAGATTTGAATGGAGAGGCATGCACCTCGATGTCAGCCGTCATTTCTTTGAGGTGGAGTTCATAAAACGCTATATCGACATAATTGCGATGCACAAGATGAATGTCTTTCACTGGCACCTTGTTGACGACCAGGGATGGCGCATTGAGATAAAGAAATACCCTCTGCTGACTGAGGTTGGGGCATGGCGTGTTGACAGGGAAGACCAGCCTTGGAACTCAAGAGATCCCCAGAAGCCGGGAGAGAAGCCAACGTACGGCGGTTTTTATACACAGGAGGAGATCAGGGAGATAGTCGCTTATGCAGCGGAACGCTATATTACCGTTGTGCCCGAGATTGAAATGCCTGCCCACGTGGGATCATCAATGGCGGCATACCCCGAATACTCATGCACGGGAGGTCCGTTCACCGTCCCTCCGGGCGGCGTATGGCCTATAACAGACATCTATTGCGCAGGAAAGGAAGAGACTTTTACTTTCCTCGAGGATGTGCTGACCGAAGTAATGGATCTCTTCCCCTCGGAATACATTCATATAGGAGGAGACGAAGCTGACAAAACTGAGTGGCGAAAGTGCCCGCTCTGCCAGGCAAGGATCAAGAAAGAGGGATTGAAGGATGAATATGAACTGCAGAGTTATTTCATCAAGCGCATAGAGTCTTTCATCAGCACCAGTGGATGTAAGCTGATTGGCTGGGATGAGATTCTTGAAGGCGGACTCGCTCCCGGCGCCGCAGTAATGTCATGGCAGGGGTTCGAGGGTGGTATTGCGGCTGCCAGGGCAGGCCATAGTGTTGTAATGACACCCGTCTCTCACTGTTACTTCAACATTTACCAGGGTGACCCTGCCACAGAACCGGAGTCTTTCAGGGGGCTGCTGACCCTGAAGAAGGTATATTCCTTTGACCCTGTGCCGGCAGAGCTGACACATGAGGAGGCTGAATATATCATAGGAGCACAGGGTTGCCTGTGGACTGAGTATGTAACCGACGGCTCAACCGCTGAATACATGATTCTTCCGCGCCTTGCAGCCCTCGCCGAGGTTGTCTGGTCAGCCCCTGAAAACCAAAGCTGGGAGCGGTTCAGCTCCCGCCTCCCTGTATTGATGGAAAGGTATGATTCAATGAGAGTGAACTACTCGAGGGGCTCGTTCAGGGTAGAAATGACTGCATCACATGACGCTGAATCAAAGATCATCACTCTTCACCTGACATGCGAACAACCGTCACCCGAGATAAGGTATACCACCGACGGCAGTGACCCCTCCGGCACATCAGGCCTGTATGAAAACCCCATTCCTCTGAGCGAATCCACCACCGTGAAAGCAGCGATCTTTGCAGGCGGGAAGATGATGGGCAAGATAAGCGAAAAGAGGGTAAACATCAGCAAGGCGACAGGTGCGAATGTCATCTATAAGACCCCGTTCAGCATCAAGTACAAGGCTCTTGAGGAGGAGACCCTCGTCAACGGTATTATGGGCAGCGGCGCCTTTGATGACGGTCAGTGGCAGGGGTTCGAGGGTACAGATATGGATGTGGTGATTGATCTTGGGTCGATAACTAAGGTGACAGGAATCACAACGCATTTCATGGCTGCAGTCGGAAGCTGGCTCTTCCTGCCTCAATGGGTTGAGTTTTCGCTCTCGGAAGATGGTGTTGCCTTCACTACGCCACACAGGATAGAAACCTCCCTGTCCCCACAGGAGCAGGGAAACCGTACGGAGAGTTATTTTGCCAGCTTCCCTGAATCAGGTACAAGATATGTAAGGGTTTTTGCCAGAGGGCTGATCACATGTCCTCCCTGGCACGCCGGAGCCGGCGGCAAGGCCTGGCTCTTCTGCGATGAAATCATTGTTGAATGAAGGAGACCGGGCAGCAGGCCGTTGAAAGACTAATTAAACTCGCCGAACAGTTTTGACTTGTTGTACCACTTGACTACAATACCGTACAACAAGGCGGTCCAGAATGAGAAAAGGGCATAAACCAGTGCCGGTTTTACCATCTCGTTGCTCTGAATAAGCGTTCCGGCTACCATCAAAGCCAGTGTGGTATTCTGGAGGGCAACCTCCACACCTATCGTCCATGATGTTCTTATGCCGGTCTTCCCGAAGAGGCCCATAGCCGTCCCTGCTGCAAAACCGGCAAAATTAATAACAACTGCATATGGCAGGATGGTCCACAAATCTGCAAATGTGATTCCCGACCCTCCCTTTGTCTCATCAGCAAAAGCAATCAGGGCATAAACCCCCGCAAAGAGGATGATCATCACGGTTCTTACCGGCCGTTGTATCCTGTCTGCAATTTTTTCACGGTAATATCTTAACAGAACGCCTGTGACTGCAGGCAGAAGAGTTATGAAGAAGATCTGAAGGAAAGTCTGGACAAGCGGCAGCTCAAAAGAAGAATGCCTTCCTGTAAAAACAGTAAGGGCAAGATTGACAAGGAGCGGTATTGTGACAAGAGTGATAAGACTGTTGAGGGTAATCAGGGATACAGACAGGGCGACGTTTCCGCGGAAGAGTACGGTTACGAAGCCGGAGGTGGTTCCACCCGGACAGGCTGAAAGAATAATAAACCCGACCTTGATCACCGGAGGCAGATCGGTAAAGCCGATAATGGCAAAAACAATTAAAGGCAAAAGGATCATCTGCGAGATCATCCCGAGGATAAATGCCTTCGGCGAACGACGAATCTCTTTCAGGTCATCCATATTGATAGACAACCCGACACCAAACATTATGGTGGCCAGGACGGCGCTGACCATAATATCCATATATGTGAGATGCATTACAAACATCAGTCTGAAAGACTACAAGTCTGCAAAGAAAGGCTTTTTAGATGATAATGCCTCTCACTTATCGAATTTGATTTTTTCAGAACAGAGAGGTTTGAAAAAAAAGAGGGTGTATCAAAAGTCATTAGTGTCTCTTGTGGTAAAATATAAATCATTGAACCACAAAGTGCCACAAAGTAAAGGCTCAAAGGCGCACAAAGGGAAAAACTCAGACTTGCCCTTTTGATACAGTCTCAGGATTTATGTTCAGATTAATATGTTTTCAATATTCAGCCTTTTGACGGGTCTGCCACCTGCCCCATAAATATTATGGTGCCTGTGGTTGTCTCCCTGATAAAATAGAGGAACGGACGGTTGACATTGACAACCGTTGTCATAGGCATTGATGTAAACACCATCTCAACCACTGTGGCTGCGGCTGCCTCAGTCCCCTCCTCGTTTGTCTCAATGAAGGTCTGATGCAGAACCCTTGAGATCAGCATACCCTGCTCACTGATATTGCTGAAATCAGCAAAATCAGTAAAGGCTATTCCCATGCCCAGGGCAGTGAGGTCATTCTTCAATTCTCTCTTGTACTCATATTTGAACCTCGGAAGGCTGAGGTCTACGTCGGTGGTCCCCCTTGCCAGGTCTGCCATCCAGAGTACCCAGTTCTCAGGAGTGAGTGTCGATGCCGCCACTGCGGTTGAAACACCTTCGTCAGGTAACATAACAACCATTGAATAGTTGCCCTGTCCGTAAGGCAACTCCACCAGGGTTGCATTCTGTGACCTGGTGACTGCAAAATTCTCATTCTGAAACATCATCGGCACCTGCACGGGTGATCCGGGTGTTGCATAAAAAGGCTTGTTCGCTGTTACATCCTTGTCAAACTCATTCCTCCACTTACCCTTAAAATAAACAGCATTGATCAGGAGCATTGCCAGGTCAGGACTAAGTTCATCAAGCATATCCTGTATCTTGTCATGAGTCTTATCTTCAATCCAGCTGTTTACTTCGTCAACGGCCCCCGGGTCAGTTACGTCAATATCCCTGGCTTCGGCCAGATAATAGTTCTTCAGGGCATCTATAAATGACTTCTTTACTGTCAGTCTCTTTTCTACCCATACTGAGTTGGCAATCTCCATGACTACTCTCGGATCTACCGGAACCATATCCTTCATGAGTTTAAGATATGTCTCATTGATCTCCCCGATTGTTTTGCCGTCATATCGCAGTGCTGTCATCATTGCCTCGAAGGTCTCTCCTGCTGCCCCGTTGAGCGTCATGGAGAGTGCGCTCGTGACACTGAAAGGTGAGATCATTATATTCTCAGCTCCCTTCTTCTCGGAAATTACCGGCACGAACAGGTCAAAGGCAAACTTATTGGCTGATTCCACTACCTCCGCCTGCTTAAGTGTAAGCTCGATCTGAACCGGATCACCCGGAGGCGTCTCATTTTTTGTTCTCTCACATGAAATCACAGATGTGGTAATGCCAGCAATTAGAATTAATGAAAGGCCTATTGTCATATTTTTCATGATGATACAGGTTAAGTCAACAACATTATAAAACAAAAATCATACCGTATATTGATCATGCGGTTTTATTACCCTATTCAGCTTTCTTAGGCCGGCATGATTTCATATAATTTAATTAAGTTAGCAGTTGAATACATAAGCGTCAGTGATTGGAAAATGAGGTATTAAGGATAGCACGGAGGATGCAGTCCATAGCCCAGGCAGGACTTCATTATTCAGAAAACAGCTTTGACAGGCAAAGATACGGGGAGCTCCGTGAGCTTAGTGTTCAACTGGCATCCCACCTCTCTGATGCCCCCATTGAAAAGATCCGTGATCTTTTTACCTGCGAGACTGGTTTTCAGACCCCAAAGGTCGATATAAGGTCAGTCGTACTGAAGGATGGCAGGGTGCTTATGGTCAGGGAGCGCTCAGATGGCCGATGGGCATTGCCAGGCGGCTTCGCAGATATAAATTATTCTCCCGGTGAAGTTGCAGTGAAGGAGGTCCTTGAAGAAACCGGGCTAACCGTTACAATAAACCGTATCCTTGCAATAACAGACACTGACAGGCACAACTTTCCTCCCCTGGAATATCACTATTATAAGATAGTCGTGTTATGCGATCTTACAGGCGGAGAATTACAGGGCAGTGATGAGACAATTGAGGCAGCATTCTTTGACTTTGACTTCCTTCCAGAGTTATCTGAGAAACGTAATACGTCCGAACTCTTCAGACTAATCAGGCGACAGCTTGAAAGCACATTGACCTATAGCGACTGATTACCAGACAAAAAAAAGCAGATATGACACCACTGACAACAGAAGAGCAGATAAGGTATAACCGCCAGCTCATCATCCCACAAATTGGTGAAAAGGGCCAGGTGAAGCTGAGAGAAGCATCAGTGCTGGTTGTCGGAGCAGGTGGACTGGGCTCACCGGTGCTGCTCTATCTCGCAGCCGCAGGGGTAGGCAAAATTGGTATAGTTGATAATGACGTCGTCGATACCGGAAACCTTCAGAGGCAGGTTATTTACAACGCTTCAGACAGGGGTTGCATGAAAGCCGCGACAGCTGCTGAAAAGATATCTCAGCTTAATCCGCTTATTAAAGTTTCACCATATCCATTCCGCCTGACAGCTGATAACGCTGCCGGGCTCCTTTCAGATTATGATGTTGCTGTCGACTGCTGTGATAATTTTGCTACAAGATATGTGTTGAGTGATGCCACCTTAGAGGCTGGAATCCCCATGGTTTATGGTGCAGTCTACCAGTTCATGGGACAGGCCTCTGTTTTCAACTACCTGAAAGGGCCATCTTACCGCAGCCTCTTTCCTGAAGAAATGCATATCACCCCGGGTGACACAGAGACACCGCCCGGCGTTATCGGTGTGCTCCCCGGTATAATAGGATCTGTCCAGGCGTGCGAGGTCATTAAGATCATTACAGGCGCAGGTGATACCCTCTCAGGCCGCCTTCTTCAGATTGATGCACTTAGCTTCAGGATTGAGATAATCACACTTTGAAATTTAATTTTATCTCTCCCGCTTTTTTCATAACTTGGACCATTGCACTTTAAATCTGCTGTGTAATGGCCAGTGTGACTGCATTAATTCTGTTGCTTTCGCAATTTCTTGTGCCTGTTGATGTAACCTTTGTCTCACATCAGGAAGACCCTGATACCGCTCTCATAAACAGTCGTTCAAGAGAAGCATACACTCAGGCAAGGAAAAACCCTGATATGGCAATAATTGTTGCTCATCAGTCACTAAGCGCATCCCGGGCAATGGGTTATCGCATTGGAATGGCAGATGCCTCGCTGGCCCTGGGAATGGCATACCTGGCTAAATACAACAAGGGTGACAGTGCGAGGTGGTACAACGAACAGGCTCTCTCGATCTATGAGGAGGAAAAAGACTATTCCGGAATGGCACGGGCATGTTACGGACTTGCCTATGTTTACAGCTTTAAGAGCGATCTCGTCACCTCTGAAAAATTCAGCACACTTGCCTTAAATCACTTCGAAGAGGCAGGTGACCATCGCGGAATGGTCAACAGTCTCAACATCCTCTCTTATCTTGCGCGCCAGAGACAGGATCTTGAAAGTGCCAGGAACTTCCTTGAAAAAGCTATCGCCACAGCCAGCGAAGTAAATGACACACTCCCCCTTGCTGATGCGACAAACAATCTTGGCAATATTTATAAGGAAATGGCTCTCTTCAGCCAGGCTATCGATAAATATTTTGAAGCTCTCCGGCTCTGGGAACTCAAAGGTGATTCAGCCGGCATGTCTGTTGCCTACGGAAGCATCGGCCTGGCATACTTTTATCAGAAAGACTATGACAAGGCTCTTGAATACAGCAGGAAACATCTCATGCTCTCTGAAAAAAGAGGTGATCTTTGGGAAGTAAGCAAGATGTGCAACAATATCGCCCAGATCTTTAATTCAAGAAATATTTATGACAGTGCCCTGGTTTATCAGCGCAGAAGCCTTTCACTCAACCGGGAAATGAATACACCGGCAGGAGAAGCATCAATAACTCATAATATCTCCTCTACGATGTTGCAACTAGGCCAGCCTGATTCCGCATTATGGTACATAAGGCGTGCAATGCACCTTGTCTCCGGTGCCGGAATGTCCATACCTCCCGAGTATTATATTACCCTTGGCAATATACTTCAGACACAGCACCAGTACCCTCAGGCAGCTGAGAGTGCCCTCAAAGCCTATTCACTTGGCAGGGAGAAAGATCTTCCGCTGGTAGTCTCTGATGCCTCATTGCTTCTCAGTGATATCTATTCAAAATCAGGCCACAATGAAAAGGCATACAGATACCTATCAGAACATATGCAGCTCAAAGACAGCATCAGCAATGATGAGTTCCTGAAGCAGGTCACACGTATGGAGATACAGTATGATTTTGATAAGAAGCAGAAGGAGGCAGAATATGTGCAGCTGCAGGAGAAGATGGTGCGTGATAACAAGATCAGACAACAACGATCATACATGCAATGGCTCATCGTCCTTCTCGTTCTTGTCGCAGTAATCTCACTACTCTATTTACGCCACACACGTCTGCGGGCAAAGTATGCAAGTATTGATCTTGAACAACGTCTGCTCAGAGCCCAGATGAACCCACACTTCATTTTTAACTCGCTCTGTGCAATACAGGACCTGATCCTGGCCGGGAAGCCACAGCGCGCTAATGCCTTCCTGACCAAGATAGCAAGGCTGATGCGCAACATACTGGAAAACTCACGCGAGGAATTCATCTCCCTCGATAAAGAGATTGAGACCCTGAAACTTTATCTCGATGTGCAGCAACTCAGATTTGAAGACGGATTTGTTTATGATATAACAGTTGACCAGGATATCGATCCAGAAAACTACTCTGTCCCTCCGATGCTTGCCCAGCCCTGTGTAGAGAATTCAATCGAGCACGGACTACTTCCCGGCAGAAAGAATGGTTGTATTATGCTCGCATATACTCTGCGTGATGGAGTAATTATGCTGGAAGTTACAGACAACGGAGTCGGAAGGAAAATGGCAGCCGGGGAGCAGCCAAAAATGAATAAGGAATCCATCTCAACAAAGCTCACACAAAAACGCCTTGAACATTTCAGGAAAACAATGAAAGAAAAAAGAATAAGCTACGAGATTATTGACCTTTACGAGGGGAATGATGCCACCGGCACAAAGGTTGTCATGATGCTGCCATACAAAAAGATATACGCCTGACATGAATGCAATAATAATTGATGACGAACCTGCCGTCAGAAATACCATCTCTGTCATTATCAAAAATAACTTTCCGGAAATAAAAGTAGTTGCCACAGCCGGGAGCGTCACGGAAGGCTGTGATACCCTTACCAGGCATCGGCCTGACCTCCTCTTCCTTGATGTAGAGATGCCTGACGGGACGGGTTTTGACCTCCTCCGGAAAATATCTCCTGTAACCTTCAGGGTGATCTTCGTCACCGGCCACCAGGAGTATGCCCTCGCTGCAATAAAGGTCAGCGCACTTGATTATATCCTCAAACCGATTGATGAAACAGAGCTTAATACAGCTATAGGTAAAGCCAGTGAGATCATTAACCAGGCTGATGAGCAGCTTAAACTGTCAGCCCTCACAGAGAATTTGCAGGGAAGAAAGGTATTGAAACGTATCATTCTAAAGACAGCTGATTCACTTCAGCTTGTTTCCGTGAGCGACTTAATAAGGGCAGAGGCTGATAGCAACTATACCAGTTTTTATCTCTCCGGAGGGAAGCGGGTGCTGGTCTCAAAGACTATCAAGGAATTCGAATCTCTTTTATCAGGTTCAGCAGTCATACGTGTCCATCAGTCACATATGGTAAATCTTAACCACGTTGATAAATTTATGAAACATGACGGCGGTTACCTGCTGTTAAAAGACGGCTCAACAATCCCCGTCTCCCCCAACCTCAAGCAGAAAGTCCTCCAGGCTATCAGTGACCATCTCTACGAATAATTGTCTTGCGGTCATGCAGTCTGTCGCTACGCTCCGTCTGAGGGTCTGAAGGTCGTGCCTATTTATTTACATTCCCTGACCGCAAGACTGCAGGACCGCATGACCGCATGACAATACTACACCTATACTAATCCAAACCCTTCCTTTACTCATTTGCTATTGTTTCCTGGCAGCATCATGGCTTAACTTTCGTGAAAACTCATAATGCCATGAAATATTCAGTCGTTTTTATTGTAATGATCGGCCTGATGATTTTCCTTTCACCGGAGGCCAGGTCGCAGGAGGTTAAGGTAGATGTCAAGGGAAAGGTTATTGAAGAGACCGACCAGCGCGCCAACCAGAAGACCGAAGAGGCCATTGACTACGGATTCGATAAGATAGAGGAAGGCATAGGCAACCTCTTTAAGAAAAAGGAGAAGAAGGATAAGACCATAGCCAAGGGTAAGGCGGAGAATCCTGACCCGGATGAATCACCCTCAACAGACCATGGAACTGCGGCATCAGCAGCTGCTCAGCAGTCACAGGCAACACTGAAGTGGAACAAGTATGACTTCATCCCCGGTGAGAAGATCATCTTCGAGGATAACCAGGAGGGAGAGGTGAACGGTGAATTTCCTTCCCGGTGGGATCTTGCAGGTGGCGGTAATGTTGAGAATGCTGCATTCGGAGAGCAGAACGTGATCTATTTCAAAGAGGCCAGTTCCTGCATCGTGCCGTTCTTCAAAGAACCCGCAAAGGACAACCTGCCCGACCTCTTCACTGTTGAGTTCGACTGCTGGTTTGAGCCTGATGAATACTGCCAGTATCTCGTCAGTTTCTATGACCACAAGAACCAGGCTGAAAGCTCAATTGAAATTGATCCGCTGATTATCAACGCCAATCATGCCGGAATAAATGATGTCGGGGAAGGGTTCTACCCCGGATTCGAGGAGAAAGGAGAAATCACTGCAGGATACTGGCGCCATGTGGCCCTCTCATTCAACACCAGGGCACTGAAGGTTTACCTTGACGATGCAAGGGTGGTTAATATTCCAAACCTCGGCATTAATCCTGAAGGACTTACCATCTGCTGTGACCGCATGAACTCGGCAGGCACGGAGGGAAGAAACAGGCTGATCAAAAATGTAAGGATCGCTGAAGGAGCCGTGAAGCTGTATGACAAGCTTATGCAGGACGGGAAGATTGTGGCCAACGGTATCCGGTTTGACGTTAACAAGGCAACCATCAAACCTGAGTCGATGGGTGTCATCAATTCAATATATGCACTGCTGAAAGATCATCCCGAGATCAAACTCAGCGTTGAGGGCCACACTGACAGTGACGGTGATGAGGCTTTAAACCTGGGCCTCTCAGAACGCAGGGCCCAGGCAGTTGTTGACAAACTTGTGTCTCTGGGCATCCCCGATGGCAGGCTTACAAGCAAAGGCTGGGGAGAAAGCAAGCCGATAGGCCCGAATAATACTTCTGAAGGTAAGGCAGCCAACAGAAGAGTCGAATTCTTAAATAACTAACCATAAAGTATATCTACCCATGAAAACAAAGATGCATGTCAGCACTTTCGGCGCTATGATGGTATTGATTCTGATGTCAGTTACCCTGACTACATGTGACAGGCAGGAGGACGATCCGTTCTATGTTGGAACCTGGCAGTATAAAGAAAAGGTCTATGCCGGGGAGTTTGCATATAATACAACCAGAACACTCATACTCACCGAGACGACCTTTGAAGAAGTTTATGTCATGCAACGTGACAACTCAACCACTATAGCTTCTGTGCTCGGTATGAAGGGTGATCTTGATGTCAACGGTATTGAGATGACTTTCACCCTTAAGGCAGTGGGCGACTGTATCAAAGACACCCAGAACAAATGCACAAGCTCGGTACAGTGGTATGCAAAGGGATCTGCTGTTTACAATAATTACATGCAGTATCTGGAAGAGACTGTAGACGGTGAATTTGAGGCTGATGAAGATTATCTGTGGCTTGTTCGCGATATGAACAACGACGGTGATACAGATGATGACTGGGAAGATATTGAATTCGAAAGGCTTTAGAAAAACGAAATGGTCATGAAAAACAGATCAAAGGGGAGCATTGCAGTGATGATTCTTGCAACAGTTCTTTCCTTCCCCGTAACTGCTGCTCCCCTTTTCTCAGATGACTCGCCGGCCAGTCCCCGTCTGAATGCCAGGGCCGGTCAACCGGCGAATAATGAGTGGCGCATTTATGATATCAATGCTGACGGCACTTTTAATAAAACAGACATTGAGGAGCTTCTCGACAGAGGATATCAGGAGTTTAATCCTGATCTCAACGGCGACGGGAAAAAGGATGGGAATGATGCATTTTCATTGTATTTAAAACTCTCGATAATGGACCGGAGCTGCGATCAGGAAGTAAATGATGAAGATTTTAAACCTGTCAGCCCGGTAAGCCTTCCAGACAAGCCTGAAATAGCGACAATTCTTAATCTCGTAAATGCATTCGTATCGGAAGCAAGAAGTACTCTTCCGGCCGACATTGAAATCCAGCTTTTCAACTCTCTGCCTGACTCACGTGTACTGACTTTTGATGAAAGGGTCTATGTCTTTCAGACATTCGGCCTGTCAGCACTTATTCAGAAAAACATTGAGGCTGCTCAATGGGCATTCGGACGGGCCTTTCAGATGAATAACCAATCATCAAGCGCCCTGGGCAATCTTGCCTTTGCCGTGGCAATGGACAACAGACATACTGAATCGCTGTATATGCTGGCCTATGCAAGAAGCCTGTTCCATGAATGTGCAGCAACATCCACTTGCATCGGATGGATCTTTGCCCGCCATGGACAGAATCAGGCTGCACTTCCATATTACCGCGAAGCCGTGACCTATGCTCCTAAAATTGCACAATACCATTACAACCTGGGGATTTTATTGATGCGCATCGGCAGCAAAAGAGAGGCGTATGAAGAATTCAAAACCGCTGATGAACTAAATCCCGGCAACTTCAAGTACTCATTATCCCGGCATATCACCAAGCCCCCTGAAGAACCACCGGTTGATGAGCCGTTGAGTCCTGAGGAGCTGGAAGAGGAATATGAGGAAGATCAGGAAGACCTGAGGGAGTCGGGAGCAACGGAAGAAGAGATGCCACCTCCGTGGGATGAACTGTCTCCATGTGATAAGGCAAGATACTTGCCTGAAGTGTTCGAAAGAAAAGTTGGCAACATAATGAATGAATTAGCTCAATCACGTGTTGATGAGATGACAAAGAAATTGAACGATATCAGCCTGTCGTATGCTCCCAAATTCCAAAACTGCAAAGAGGATTGGAATAACTGGGTTACCGGAGTTCCGGCAGTTGACAAAATTGGAACGGAAATGGCTGTTAACGCCATGAGAGAGCTAGGAGACAAGCAGGCATCACTGACAAGGGAAATGGGATACAAGCTTCTTAATATGAGCTCATTCTTTATGGAATGTGCCCTTGCTTCAGGTAAAATTGAGGGTAAGACGAGTTTTGACAAGACAATGTCAATGCTAAAAGATACTCCATTGGATCCGCAGAGTGTCGAGGAGTTCAGGTCAGAGGCATATCAGGAGGAACTTGAAGAGGCAATTAAGTACTGCTATGGAGAGCCTATGCGAACCGCCTCGATCTGGATAAAAACTGAAGCCTGTCCATACGGGCTTCCAAACCCCACTATAGAAACAGTTGATATCCGTTTTGCATTTCTCCTTATTATGAGTGCAACGTTTGAGATTGAAGGCTATTGTAGTGAAGATGCAGATCTGCAGAAACCAGAGTTCCCTTCCCCTGGAACAATTGGACTTAATCTCCTGATTGCCAGTTTTGAATGGAACCCGGAGACTGGAGAAGTGGAATTCACCGTTGGACAGGGTTTGCAACTTGGT
>JALOMO010000164.1 GCA_025455395.1 Bacteroidales bacterium | reverse complement strand
CGATGCCGCCGGGACAAAGCTCGCAAAGGTTAGTACCACAGGTGCTTATACATATTATGCTGGTAACTTTGTATACAGCGGGAGTTCTTTGAATTACATCATCTACCAGGAAGGGCATGTTGAACCCGGCGGTGCATACAAATACTACTTAAAGGATCACCTGGGGAGTGTTCGCATGGTTGTAAATACGACCGGAACGGGTGGCACTATTGAACAGCAAACCGACTACTATCCGTTCGGAATGACTATCGCTGAATATAACGGGTCGATTATCGACTACCGTTACAACGGAAAGGAGTTGCAGGATGACCTGATTAACAGTAAAAAGCTTGACTGGTATGATTACGGGGCGAGAATGTACGATCCTCAAATAGGCCGGTTCCACACTGTAGATCCATTAACTGAAAAATTCTATTTCCTTACCCCATACCAGTATGGATCAAATAACCCTGTTACTAACATTGATATAGATGGCTTAGAAGGAGTACCTTTCAACGCACCGTGGCTCATAGCAAAATGGGCTGAATTCAAAGCAAGAGCCCAGGAAGTGGGAGGAGCAGCATCAAGATTACTTACAGGAACATCAGGAAGCAATATGCCTGAGAATAAAATTCCTGGCACAAATCTCTCTAACAAAACATTAGCGACATGGAATGACGTAGGAATTGTAGGTCAGGGTGTTGCTGATTTAGCAGAAGGAACTGCAAATGTAATTGGCAATATTCCAGGTTTTGAAACTGCTGTAGAAATTGGGGGTATAGTAATAAATGCAGCAGAAGGTGATTTGGAAGGTGCAAACCCATATTTAATAGGTTTATCATCACCATTATTAAGTGGCACACAACTTAAATTAGGCAAAGCAGGGTTAGAAGAAATTGTTGATCTTGCAGCAGGGAGTGGCACTCCTCGTGTTAAATCGACTAAGCAATTAAGGAAGGAATGGGAGGAAATAAATGGAGAGGCTTGGCCGAAAGATTCAGAAACTGGAAGAAATATGGTGGCAGCACACAAAGATGCCCTTGCAGATGGTGGGGCTGATGCAGGAAGTAATATTACGCCAATGACCAATAGTGCACATATACAAGACCATAAAGAGAAGGGAGATTTTATCAGATGGGGTAAACGGAGAAGAAATGAATAACTTAATAATGGACACAAAAAAGATGCTAAATGCGAATAGCCTTGCAAATAGCAAAATCGAATTTAAGGAAGAAATATTAAAGCTACACAAGGAAGCTTCAAATTATCTTAAAAGCCAAAAATGGTGTAATGCAATTTTAGATAGTTGGTATGATAGAGGTTTAGCAGATAAGGTTGCTGTATTCTTTTTTAAAATTGACCCAGTTAAAGGAGCCGATGATTATGTTTGGATAATTGTTGGAGATATCCCTCCAGCATATGTTGATATTGAGAGTGCTACTAATGGTGCCTGTGCAATACAGGTTTATGCAGATATCATGGAAGATTGGATAAAGGCTGCAAGAGAAGGAGGAAATATGGAAGAAGTCTTTCCTGTCAATATAGCAGCTAATGAAAAATATGCCAATATGTTAGCGTCAAGAATCCAATTTATTAGGGAAAGAATACTGGTTATGTATACTGAAGAATTGGGAGGATGCTGAGTTTTATTTTAAATAAAACCCGGGTTACTCTAGTTTTTATGAAGACACTCCAATGTATTTATATCGGCTGAATGTCATAAACCATTGTTATTGAGTAATCCTGAGGATCTCCTAAGTTCACTAACTTAACGATGGTATTATTCTTCTCTTCTGAGTTGTATACTTCATTAACTTCAGCTACCTGAGCGTTCTTCTGGGATGGAGAAATAAAACCTACGAACATCTTTTTGGGATAAGAAACGTTACCCATTTGTACCTGAAACCCCAGGGAATGGTTTGACAGAAAGTCCATACCTTCTGAAGTCATGACAAACTTTTTAATGGTCAGCTTCATTCCTGTATTGAAGCTTATTGCCAGTTCCGACTTCTCAGGGGTAAAAGTATGATTTGGATAATCCTGCAACATGGTTACTTCTTTTTAGCCGGTTTTGATGTACTTGGTTTATTCCCGCTTGTAGGCTTAGGCTTCTGGGGAGGGATCTCCATAGAATGTATATGAATCTTTGGATCCTGGGGCTTAATGCTACCCTTACTTTCAGTCTTGTCTGCCATCTTATCAGATATTAAGTTTAACGAAATAGATTAACAATATTATACCTGCCAAAAGGCCAATAATCATAAAAATGTTTATGGTCCTCAAAGTGAGGTTCCATCTTTTACAGATTTTGTCATATTCTTTTGTTTGTTCATCATGAGCTATAGCCCAGCGGTTGGCCAAAATGGAAATGAAATGAGCAACCAGGCTGATGAAGATTACACCGGCAAAACAATAAATGAGTTAGATACTAAATTTTATGCATGTGAACAGGAAGATATTGAGCAGTTATTAGCTGATTATTTAAGAACAAAAAGTCTGTGAACAAGAAAGTGCGACGATAAAGTTACAACCATGAAGTACAATATTTCATACCGGACCACCATGGCTTGTCTGATAGGTTTCGGTCTGCATACCGCAGCATTTACCCAGACTGTAACCAGAAACTATATAACTACATACATTCCTAAGATCCCTCTGACTGACGAGATGTCCGCCCCTGCCCAGCCCAAGGAGAATTGCATCAAGACTGTAAAGTATTATGATGGTCTCGGACGTCCTGACCAGGCTATTCAGGTTGCCTTAAGCCCGCTGGGGAAAGATATTGTTCAGCCTATTGAATACGATAATTTTGGGAGGGATAGCATAAAATACCTCCCATATCGTGGCAGCAACAGCAATGGCAGCTATGTCACGACTGACCTCACAGAACAGAGTACGTACTATTTGGGGCAGTTCACGGCACCGGATAACGGGTTCCCGTATGCTGAGACTGTTTTTGACAATTCACCTCTAAACCGCGTGATGAAGCAGGGTGCTCCGGGCTATGCATGGCAAGCAGCTCAGCACCCAGTCCGGTACACCTACTCAACCAACATAGCTAACGATGTCAGGCTCTGGACTGTCAACTCCAATAACAGCATCTCAACATCCGGCTACTATCTGCCAGGTAAACTTTACAAAACCGTCATCAAAGATGAAAACTGGGCTCCAGCCTCTAACCTCGACTCGCTCCTTCGTACCACCGAAGAGTACAAAGACCTTCTCGGCAACGTGGTGCTTAAAAGATCATATTTAAAAGTAAGCTCCACCGTAACTCCCGTTGAGACCTACTATGTCTACGATGACTTCAGCCTGTTAAGGTATGTATTACCTCCTGAAGCTGTCAGGGACAGGGGAACACTTACTACTCTTTATCCCTCAACTTCATTAGTTAAAAACCTCTGTTATTATTACCAGTACGACGCCAGGAAAAGAATGATCATTAAACAGCTCCCGGGAGCCGGGCCTGTTTATCTTGTCTATGATAACCGCGACAGGCTCGTCGCATCCCAGGACTCTGTCCAGAGAGTCGCCTCAAAATGGCTGGTAACCAAATATGATCATCTAAACCGCCCTGTGATGACGGCACTTAAATCACAGTCAGATAACCGGGACACTCTTCAGGCTTACCTCGACGGGTACATGCCACCGGGTATTTTTTATGAGTCGCGAACAACCACCGGTGTCGGATATACTCTATTCAACAGCTTCACTACTAAATTTTCTCTCTCTGAATCAGACCTTCTGTCTGTTACTTACTATGACACCTATGGCTATCCTGGGGCCAGGGCTTTTGATAATACGGTGAGAGTGAGTGATTACTACAACATCACTACCGGCAAGTATTACTGCGAACAAACCATGACTCTAGTTACAGGTTCAAGGGTCAAAGTTCTCGACGGTACTGAACATAACTCATCGGGGTTCAGGTGGCTCGTTTCTACCGTCTACTACGACGATAAGTACAGACCTATCCAGACACTACGCGATCTATACTCAACTATTGCAACCGACAATGAGATAGTCTCAACTCAATATGACTTCATAGGCAAAACCATAAGGACCCTTACCAAGCAGGTCTTTCATGGAAACACTAATAGTGTCTCTGACACTATCATTTACGATCATGCCGACAGACTGATTCAGATTAAACATAGGCTCAATAGTGGAACACAGGTAATCCTTGCCTCAATGGAATACAATGACCTCGGGCAGCTCAAGCGAAAAGCCCTTCACGGACAGATTGGAGCAGGAATACAGGATCTGAACTACGGCTATAACATCCGCGGGTGGCTCGAGAGAATTAATGATCCCTCCACTAATCCAACATCAGCAAGTACCAAAAAATTGAACCTGGGACTTTATTACAACACAACACAGTCAGGCCTAACTTCAAATCCGCAGTACAATGGCAATATATCTGCAATAGTCTGGAATACACCTGCCAGAACCGAGGCTTTATCACCGGCTTACAAGCAGGGTTACGGGTACACCTATGACGCCCTGAACCGCCTTACCTCCTCTGTCTATGGTGAGAGCACAGACTTTGCCACAAGCGCCGGAGCCAATAATGAAAGTTACACCTACGACCTTAACGGGAATATTAAATCACTGGCAAGGTATCGCAAGGGAACAGGACTGATCGATAATCTAACTTATACCTAC
>JALOMO010000079.1 GCA_025455395.1 Bacteroidales bacterium | reverse complement strand
ATAGCCACTTTGAACAGATATATGGTTAATGATTTTTTCAGCGGCATTAACCAATTATATAATAATGGAATATTACAAAGGAACCCGTTCAAGGGGAAAATGGAAAACAAATCAAAGGAACACGGAAAGAAGCAGAACTCCTAACAGGAAGAAAAACAAGGACGGAAGCCTCGATCCTGACAGTTTTGTCAGTAAGGCAACGCCACAACAACCAGTGATCTACAAGTCAGGCAGGCAGATCGATGAGCTTCCGGTTGACCGTGCAATAATCTTAAACCTCCAGAAAAAGGGATACGAGAATCCCACCGAGATACAGGACAAGACCATTGAGGCTATTCTCAGCGGCCGCAATCTTATGGGTCTGGCCCAGACAGGCACAGGCAAGACAGGGGCGTTTCTGATACCGCTTGTGCACAATCTGCTGAGGAAAGACTCACGCAGCCGTGTGCTTGTTGTCTCTCCCACGCGTGAGCTGGCTCTGCAGATCGACAGTGAGTTCCGGAGCATCGCTCACGGGCTTAAGATATTCAGCACCTGTCTTATAGGCGGGACGAGTGTATGGCGCGACATACAGAGCCTGAGACGGCCTGGACATATAATAATAGGTACGCCGGGCCGAATTGCCGATATGGTACGCCAGAGGGCGCTTGACCTTAACATGTTCACAATACTGGTGCTTGACGAGTTTGACAGGCTGCTGGATATGGGTTTTGCAGCTGAGATAGAGAGGCTTGTCGACGGGATGAGCTACCGCAGCCAGACAATCCTGTTCTCTGCCACCGAAGACAAGAGCCAGAGAAAAATGATAAGCAGCCTGATGGATGATCCGTATGAGGTGAGGGTCAGGAATGATAACGTCGTTGCTGATAATATTGAGCAGGACATCATTACAGTCAAGGAAGGAGAGAAGAAGATCGATATCCTTCTTAATATGGTACGTGACAAGTCATTTGAGAAGGTGCTTGTCTTTGCCGACACCAAGCGCGGGGTAAGCCGTATCTGCAGGGATCTGAAAAGGGGAGGCATCACTGTGGATGAGATCCATGGAGACAAGTCCCAGAACTACAGGATCAAGGCGCTGGAGTCATTCAGGAACCGCAAGATACAGGTGCTGGTGGCTACTGATGTGGCAGCCAGGGGACTTGACATATCGCATGTCTCGCATGTGATAAATTTCCAGGCACCGAAGGATATGGAGAGCTACATTCACCGTATCGGGCGGACAGGCAGAGCAGGAGCCAGCGGCAAGGCACTCACTTTTATCAACTAATACTGAAAGAATATATGGCAGGTCAGAACAACAGTTACATCAAAAAGCAGAAGACGGAGAAGCGTCTTAAGAAGAGAAAAGAAAAGGAGCAGAAGAAACTCAGCCGCAAGGAGAACTCAGCAGGCGGAGAATTCGAAAACATGATCGCTTACGTAGACAAGTTCGGTAATATCACCACCGAGCGGCCAGAGGAGGCTGAGGCTAAGGTTGAGGCTAAGGCTGAGGAGAATAGATAGCAGCGCAGGGCTCAGGGCGCAGAGCAAGGGGTAGGGAGAATTTGCAATTTGCGATTTGCGATTGTCGAATTGAGGAGTAGGGAGGGATATCGGTTATCTGTTATCAGTTAATTCCCCTGTACCGTGTACCAATGACCCTTAAGCCATCTGGCGGATCGGTCATGACCTTCGGGCTGAACCTTGAACCTCAATTACCTTTAGACTTACAGACTTTAGACCTTCAGACTTTAGACCTTCAGACCCTCACAATGATCTTGCCGCGCAGCTTGCCATGCTCGGCAAGGTGAAAGGCATCTCCTGCTGTTTCAAGTGTAAAATAATTCTCAATTACCGGGTATAGTTTCTTTTCAAGGAATAGTCTCTCCATCTCATCCAGATCCTCAGGCCTGGACCGCAGATTAGAGGATGTCATTTTCTTACCGTAGAGCAGTCTTGAAAAAAATGATGTCACCGGAAGTAGAGGTTTAACCATTGTCGTTGCATATATGCCTCCTTTCCTCAACAGACGGCATATAAACTCATACTCCATATGTCCCCAGGCATCGAGGATAGCATCAAATTTTTTGCTGGAAGCATATACATCCTCTCTTCTGTATCCCATTGTCTCATCAGCGCCAAGTGATCTGGCCAGCTCAGTGTTGTCAGGGCTGCAGGCGGCAGTGACAACAGCACCTTTTGCCTTTGCAATCTGTATGGCAAAGTGACCCACGCCACCCGTGCCTCCGAAGATGAGAACGTTAGTCCCTGCCTTCACACCAATCCTTCGCAGTCCATTCAGTGCTGTAAGCGCAGCGATAGGGAGTGAGGCTGCCTCTTCGAATGACATTTCTGAAGGCATCAGCCGTGCCTTTTTCTGGTCTACTGCCAGCAGTTGTGCCAGTGCACCCTGACTGCCGAAAATAACGGGTGTGACACCGTATACCCTGTCACCGGGCTTGAACGTGTGCACCTCTCTGCCTGCTTCCCTGACGATGCCGGCGAAGTCTGAACCGAAGATACGGGGGAATTTTGATCCGGTGAGTAGCTTGATATCCCCGCGTTTCACCTTGAAGTCGACCGGGTTGATTGATACCGCCCTGACCTCTACCAACAGTTGTGTTTTGCCGGCTACAGGGTCGGGGTAGTCACCATAGACAGATGATTCTGCCCCGCCATATGCGTTAGAGTAGTATGCTTTCATGACAACTTTCGCCTCAGGCTAGCTCTTCTTCCACTTGATAGTGCACCCGACAGCCTTTGTACCTTTCACTGCAGGAGATTCACCTTTAAGAAGGCTGTTGATGGCATCGGCCAGGTATTTCTTGTCAGCAGCTGATGCATCATCTGCATTGTTGTCAATAGCCCCTACATATTCAACGATAAACTTGCCGTCATTCTTCGACAGGAGGTATACATGAGGAGTGTTTGTGGCTCCGTAGGCACGCGCCGTCTCCTGTGTCTCGTCATAAAGATATTCGAACTGGTACTTTTTGCTTTTCGCTACCTTCTGCATCTCTTCGTATGAGTCACCGGGCGCCACAGACTTGTCATTGGGGTTAATGGCGATGACAGGATAACCTTTGGAAGCAAACTCGGCATGGATATCCTGAAGCCGCTGATCGTATTTCTTAACCACGGGGCAGCTGTTGCACCAGAATGTGACGACAAATCCTTTGGCATCGCCAAACTCTGAAAGCGATACAGTCTCGCCATTCACATTCTTCAGCCTGAAGTCGGCAGCCACGTCGCCCGCCTTGTATTGTGACTGTGCGCCAGCCACCAGGGTCATCATCAGACCTGAAACTATCAGAAACATATACTTTTTCATGCTTAAATTGATTAGTGTATTATTATTACAATTGTTCTTCTATCGCTTTTCTCAGATCAGCCTCATCCACCTCATCAGGTATAAAGAGTCTGCGGCCGGCTGCCTTGTTAAAAATAAGTGTTGCAGGTATGTTGCCCTGCCATGAGGTATCAACCTTTTCGATCCATTCATTGTAATCCAGATCGGTCATGACACTGACTGGCAGGGTAATTTTGTTTTTCTTCAGGAAGGGTATAAGCTGTTTATCAACCTGGCTCGGGAAATCGAGGCTGATGAGGACGAATTTTACCTTGTCAGACTTGTACTCTTTAGAGATCTTCTCGAAGTGTGGCAGCTCCTTCACGCATGGAGCGCACCACGTGGCCCAGAAGTTGATGACATAAAGCCTGTCATCAGATGCTGCAAGGATCTTCTCCAGCTCAGGAATGCCGATGCGATCTACCTCCTGTGCCCTGATGACTGAGACAGTCGTTATAACTGTCATCAGCATTGACAGCGCTATTTTACGTGTTGTATTCATAACTGGTTTATACAACAATGGCAGGAGTGAAAATGTTCAGAAGACGGAAGACGGAAGACGGAAGAAGACGGAAGACCGGAGACGGAAGACTGAGGACTGAGGACTGAGGATTGAGGATTGAGGATTGAGGAGGATAACCGAATACCTCTTTACGCTCTATGCTCTCCGCTCCTGCTCAGGACTCCATTCTGCTTTTTGCCTCGATGCACCACATCAGTTCGCCAATGAAAGCAGCAGCGCGCTTGACGGCAGTCTCGCTGTCAGCAGGGTCACCCGACTCGTCAAACGATTTGCTGACAAAGGTCACAGGATGCTGGGCGGGGACTGTCCACGCCTTCATCTTCCACAGTATGAACTGTATGGATGTGATGACCTGTGAGCCTCCGAAGGGGCCGTCGGAGACGGTGGCAAGGGCGACCGGCTTACGGCGCCACTCATCGTACAGCAGGTCGATCACATTCTTCAGGCTGGCGGGGTAACCTCCGTTGTATTCAGGAACGAGGATGATAATGCCGTCGGCGCTGCGAATACGACCAGCAAAGGAGACGACCTCAGGAGATGGATCTTTCATCAGCCGTAAACGCTCATAAAAGAGGGGGAAGTTGTATTCAGCAAGGTCGATGATATCTGTCTCTGCCAGGCCATTCTCAATAATGTAGTTTCTGAAGAAAAGTGCCACCCTGTGGCTGATACGGCCACGTCTGACACTGGGGGAGAGGATTGCGATCTTTTTCATATGCAGCGACTAAGTTAGGTATTATTGTCTAAAGTCTAAAGTCTAAAGTCTAAAGTCTGAAGGTCTGAAGGTCTGAAGGTCCAGATGCAGTTTGTATCCAGGATTTCGGAGCTGCGCTCTTCAATCTGAAGTTCAGGCATTTTCCGAGTTATTAGAAATTAAATTTCTCCTCCTAAGTTAGGAGGAGTACCCTGGCCGTCAACTGACGGTCAGGGGGAGGTGGTCTTTACTAATTTCGACAATCGACAATCTCAAATTGTAAATAATTCTCATTTCCAGTCCCCCATGGCTGGCTGATTATTTTTCCGAACTTTAAAATATTATTAATCCCAATTCGTCTATGCCAGTAAAAGGAGTGATCAATGAGCCCCTCTGAATCAGAAAAGATAAGTATTGCTTATAAGACTGAGAAGAAGAAACTTCTTAGTTATATCAGCAGGAGGGTGCCCGCACATATGGAGGCAGAGGATATACTGCAGGATGTCTTCTACGCGCTTACAGCGGGCTTCAGAGATCTCGAAAGGATTCAAAACCTGACGGCATGGCTTTACAGGGTGACTGACAACCGCATAACTGACCTCTTCCGGAAAAAGAAGCCTGTAAGCATTACCTACACCGCATCAGCCACAGTGGGTGATGACGAGCCACTAACTCTCGAAGAGATACTTCCTTCACTGGTACTTACACCTGATGATGAAGAAATCAGAGAGATGATTTGGGATACGATAGATGATACACTAAATGAACTACCCGAAGAGCAGAGAGCTGCATTCATCTTAAATGAGTTCGAGGATATGAGTTTCGTCGAGATGTCTGAAAAAACCGGCGTCGCTGTTAATACCCTGATCTCAAGGAAAAGATATGCTGTCCTTGCTCTCAGGGAAAATCTAAAAGAATTGTACAGGATTTTAAAAAATGAATGATATGAAAACGCTTAAAGTATTAAAGTACATAGGTTTCGGAATACTGGGGACAGCTTTTGTATTCCTGGTCATCTGGGGTGTGATGGCACTTTGGAACTGGCTGATACCTGAACTTTTCAATGGTCCGGTCCTGACCTACTGGCAGACAGCCGGCCTCTTCCTACTGTCAAAGATACTCCTCACAGGTGTTGCTCCCGGGGGTAAGCATGACAAGAGCCGAAGTAAGGACTGGCGTAAAAAATATCATGATAAGTACGGATCGTACTGTGATGATGTCAAGGTTGAGGCAGCTTCTCCAGGGGATTAACCTCTTTATTTACTGGACCTTTGTGGTGTCAATAGGGACTGGAACCTTTTCCGATTCATGACCCAGGAAAAGCTTCCACCCCTCTGCATGCTTCCTGAAGCAATAGGTGACGAGATAATCCTCCATAATTATTTCTTCACCTGTTTTCATATACATGCCGTTTTTGCCATGCCATGTATAAATAAAACATGTCGGGTTGACAATCAAATATTTCTCATACTTGGTGTCGAATGTCTGCCTTTCGATAAGCCCAATATACTGTGATGCCATCTCCACCATTTTGTCATATGTATAAACATCGCCGCCAACAATGAAATTATAGTCTTCACTGTTTTCGAGCAGGCCGGTAAGTTTTTCAAAGTTACTGACTGCCATTGCATCAAAGAACTCTTTCACAACCGCTGATCCTTCCTCTTTAACTGCGGTTTTTTGCTCTTCGGTCATCGGCCTGTCGCTGGTGCATGCTGCCATCAGCAGCAGGAGAGGAATAAGGAGTCTTGTCTTCATAGTTGTCATTTTTTAGTTCGTAACTTAAAATTTGCCTGTTAATCAGCAAATTATCAAAGTTATGACAAGGAAAGATGCAAGTCAAATATTTCCTTTATTAATTCTCATTCCCTGAGTGCCGCATTATTGTTAATTTCACGTCTTTATTCAAAACCAACAAACCCATTTTAACATGAAAGACAATACATCTCTCAGACTCAGATATCTGGGCCTCGTTTTCCTTGTTACTGCGCTTATATCATTTGATCTAGCAGCACAGAAAGTAAATACGAAACTGCTAACCGCAGAGTATGACAGGATGCTTTCGGAGAAATTCAAGCCGGGGGAGACAGGCTGCGCTGCCCTTGTTGCTATGAACGGGAAGATAATATACAGGAAGGCCTTCGGTATGGCTAACCTCGAACTGAATGTGCCGATGCAGCCTGACATGGTATTCAGGATAGGGTCAATCACAAAGCAGTTCACGGCGGTGGCCATCCTTCAGCTGATGGAGCAGGGCAAGCTGTCACTTCAGGATGAAATCACCAAATACATTCCTGATTATCCGACACATGGATACAAAATAACAATAGAGCATCTGCTCACCCACACATCAGGGATAAAGAGTTATACCAATGTTTCTGATTTTCAGAAATATGTACGTCAGGATATGAAGCCGGAGGAGGCTATCAATACTTTCAGGAACCAGCCGATGGAGTTCGCTCCAGGGACAAAATGGAATTACAACAACTCCGGCTATTTTCTCCTGGGATACATAATTGAAAAGGTCTCCGGGAAGACATACCAGGAGTATCTTGATGAAAACATTTTCAAGCCTGCTGGTATGACGGGATCATGTTACGGCAATGACACAAAGATCATAAAGAACCGTGCTTCTGGGTACCAGCCCGGAAAGGATGGCGTGCAGAATGCTGATTTTCTTAGCATGCTCATTCCCTACTCAGCGGGAGCAATACAGTCGACTGTTGAAGATCTCTTCAAATGGAACCAGGCGGTGCATTCATACAAACTTGTGAGCAAGGAGTCGCTTGACAAGGCCTTTACCGAATATAAGCTTGCAAATGGCAAGGGTACCGGTTACGGATACGGATGGTTCCTCTCGCAGCTCCAGGGAAGCAACACCATAGAGCATGGTGGCGGAATTAATGGCTTCCTGACGAATGCAATATACTTTCCGGATGAGGATCTCTTCGTTGCACTGTTTTCCAACAATACAGCCATCGGACCTGACTTTACCTCGCAGAAGATGGCTGCGCTGGCATTAGGCAAGCCACTGATTGATAAGCCGATAATAGTTGACGAAGCTACGCTCGACCTCTATGTGGGAGTATATAAGAATGAAGATGGAAAGGAAGCGACAATTTCAAGAGACAGCACACAGCTGTCTGTCCTGCGGCCGGGTTCGAACAGAAAGGAAATCATTCCGGTAGGGAAGGACAGGTTTCTGTTTGCAGAGTCATTTGTATCACTTACCTTTAAAAGGGATGCTGCCGGGAAAATAAGCGGAATTGTATTAGATGACAGGGGCAAGGTCACGGAATGGGCAAAGACTGATAAAGCAGTTGAGGTAAAGAAGACAGTAGAGGTTGATGAGGCTCTTCTCGATAAATATGCCGGCGAATATGAGCTACAACCTGGATTTACCATAACCTTTACACGTGAAGGGAAAAGCCTGTTCACCCAGGCGACAGGTCAGGCCAAATTTGAGCTCTTTGCCGAAAGCTCAACAAAGTTCTTCCTGAAGGTGGTTGATGCCCAGTTAGAGTTTATAGCAGATGAGACCGGAAAGATTAATAAGATGATACTTTACCAGGGAGGACGCTCGATGGAAGCCAAGCGGATCAGGTAGCACCTGATATCATGTTTTTTTATACTTTTATTGAATTGTTTACTGATACAACGATCATTTCCAAACCAAGATAATCCATATTATGAAAATCAGAAAAACGCTGGCAATGAAGGGTTTTGTGCTCTTCATTGGTGCCGGGTCGATCTTTTCATTGCCGGCATCCGGCATTGAAAAGTACAGTGATCCTGCTACGGTCAACAAGAAGATCGAACAGATCAGCCAGGCCTCGTCAGGGCTTGTCAGGGTGCACAAGATGGCCGTTTCGCCCGGCGGCAACGATATGTTAATGATGGAGATAGGTAAGGCAGGAGCAACGGTGCCGGCAATACTGGTAGCCGCGAACATGTCAGGTACCACACCCCTCTCAACAGAGGCGGCTTTGTCTCTTGCCGCACGTATTGCAGGAGATGCAAAGCTCACTTCAGCGATAACCTGGTACATAATACCCATGGGTAATCCTGATGCCTTCAGCCGCTACTTCCGCAAGCCTCTTTACGTTGACAGCGGTAATGCAAAGGCCTATAACGATGACAATGATGACCTTACCGATGAGGATGGCTACAATGACCTTGACGGCAATGGTATCATCACCCAGATGAGGGTGAAGGCACATGACGGTACCTGGATACCAGTCGCCGGCGATCAGCGTCTGTTGCGCAAAGCCGAAGCAGTAAAGGGAGAGAAGGGCATTTATAAGATTTATACAGAGGGTATTGACGATGATGGTGACGGGCAATACAATGAGGATGCTCCGGGAGGGACCAATGTAAACATTAACTTCCCTCATCTCTTCAAGAGTTTTGACAGGCGCAGCGGTCTTTATCCGGGCTCATCTCCGGAGGCGAACGCCCTGATGAAGTTTGCCTTCGCCCATCCGGAAATAGCAATGGTCATCTCCTTCAGTTCGACAAACTTCCTTATTTCGCCCCCACAGGGTGGAAGAAAGGGAGCTGCTGACATGGAAAATATTAAGATACCCGAGGATATGGCCGGTGCAATGGGTTTTGATGCCTCCCGTACCTATACCATGGCCGAGATCATGGAGGCAGTACAGCCCATGCTTCCACCGGGAATGGTTTTAGATGAGGGTATGATAGCGAGCTTCCTGGGTCTGGGTGCCGTTGTCAACCCCATGCAGGAGGATCTGGCCTTTTACAATGAGATATCAACAGAGTACAAGGATTATCTTAAAAAGAAGGGTGTAACGGATGAACGGTTTGATCCTGCACAGCCGGAGGACGGATCATTCGAGCTGTGGGCCTATTATCATCTTGGCCTCCCTGTCTTCAGCATGGATCTGTGGGCGCTGCCCAAACCGAAGGAGGAGAAGAAAGATGCCAGCGGCATAACTATCGAGTCACTTGAGAAGATGTCATCGGATGAGTTCCTGGCCCTAGGAGAGGATAAGATAAATGCCTTTCTGAAAGAGAGAGGTGCTCCGGCACAATATAGTGCCACCATGGTCATGGGTATGGTTAAGAGCGGACAGGTCAAGCCTGCCCAGATGGCTGCGATGATGAAGCAGATGCCCGCTCCGGCAACAGATGAGAAAAAGGGTGACCCGAAAGAACTGGCACAACTGGCTTTCTCCGACAAATGGCTGGAGGGCAAGGGATTTGTACCCTGGAAGACATTCAGTCACCCCTCACTTGGTGAGGTCGAAATAGGAGGGTTTGTTCCGTTCTCTGACAACACGCCACCTGTGATGATGGTTGACTCACTACTCAACCTGCACCTGCCATTTATTTTTGAGCTGGCAAAGAAACTGCCTTCACTGAGGATTGCAGAGGCCAAAGTAACTGAAAAGGGTGGAGGTGTTTACCAGATAGAGGCATGGGTTACCAATGAAGGATACCTCTCTTTCCCGACAGCCATGGGTAAGAGGAACAAGATGCCTGCTCCGGCAGTACTGACACTTGAGGGTGCAGGTGTGGAACTCCTGTCAGGCAGGAAGAGGACCCCGGTGAATGACCTGGGCGGAAAGAAATCGTCGAAGTATGTCTGGCTTGTAAGGTCTGCCGGAAAGAGTTCTGTCAGCCTGAAGCTTGAATCAAAACAGGCCGGGGCAGATTCAAAACAGATAAACATCGGAGGTTAGTCATGAAAACAAAAAGATTAATAGCAGCATTGGTGTTCACGGCATTAGCCATGACACTCTCACAGGCGCAGGAGATAAAGGTGCCGTTGCGGTTCGATTTCTACTACAGTTATGATAAAGTCACTGAAGCTCTCAAGGCACTCAATACGGCTTATCCTGAACTCACCTCCCTTGAGCAGGTTGGAAAGAGCGAGGAGGGGCGTATCATATGGGCGCTTACAATCAATAATCCGAAAACAGGTGCACCGCTGACCAAACCTGCTATCTATGCTGACGGCAATATACACGGCAACGAGATACAGGCAGGAGAGGTGTGCCTCTACCTTGCCAACAGGCTGCTTACGAACTATGGCAAGCTGAAAGATATCACCGAGGTGGTTGACCGTAATGTCTTTTATATAATCCCGGTCGTGAATGTTGACGGCAGGTTTCATTTCTTCAGTGATGCCAACACTCCCAGTTCCAACCGGGGGTTAAGGATACCTGTTGATGATGACCGTGACGGTCTCTTCGATGAGGACGGTCCGGATGATCTTGACGGTGACGGCAATATAACCACGATGAGAATGAGGGATACACTTGGAAGCATGAAGAGCGATCCGGATGATCCCAGGATCATGGTGCCGGTGAAACCTGGAGAAAAAGGAGAATGGACAACACTGGGTCAGGAGGGTATTGATAACGACGGTGACGGCCGCATGAATGAGGACTCAGAGGGGTATGTCGACGGCAACCGCAACTGGGCTTATAACTGGAATCCGCCATACGCACAGAACGGAGCCGGCATGTATCCTTTCCAGGGTACAGGTGTTAAGGCCATTGCCGAATGGATGATGGCACGCCCCAATATCATTATGGTATTTGCGTTTCACAACACCGGCGGCATGTACCTGAGAGGACCATCGTTCAAGTCAGCAGGCGAGCTTCCGCAGGGGGACATCTCTGTTTACAATTACCTGGGTCAGAAGATTGAAAAGATTGTTCCGGGCTACAAGTACCTGATAAGCTGGAAAGATCTTTACACAACATACGGTGATTTTACCGATTTTACCAACAACCTGATCGGCAGCTACTCATTTGTGGGTGAGCTCTTCCAGATTGAGACAGAGACATTTGACGGTACTTTTATGCGCAAGGAAGCGGGAAGGTCAATGTTTGGCGCCTCACCTGAGGCTGACAGGCAGAGGCTCCAGTTCAACGATCATGTGACACAGGGAGAGCTGTACAAAGACTGGAAGCCCTACAAGCATCCTGTTTACGGGGATATCGAGCTGGGCGGATGGGTTAAGATGAGCTCTCGTCTGCCTCATCCCTTCATGCTTCAGGACCTTGTCCACAGGAATGCTTCGGCTGTGATCTTTGCCGCAAGCAACACCCCTGATGTGGAGATGGATGTCTTCGAGGTGAAAAAGATTGAAGGTGATCTGTGGAGGATAAGGGTACGTCTTGTCAACGAAGGAGCCATGCCTTCGGTGACATTCCAGACCATTAAGAACAAGCTCTATCCCCAGGATATGCTTAGCGTCAGTGGGGCTTCGGCATCGGTTGTCAGCGGGGGAAGGATCAGTGATCTTCTTACTGGGCTGGTCGATTACAAGGAGTATAAGCCCTCTGTGCAGTTCTGCCAGGTACCGGGATTCGGTAAGGTTGACTACCAGTTCCTTGTCAACGGCAAGGGCAGCATCGATGTTAAGTATGAATCACGGAAGGCTGGCACCATAGTTAAATCTGTTAAACTGAGCGAGAAATAGGTTCAGGGTTAAAGGTTAAAGGAATAGTTTAAAGGTTAAGATATGAAGAAGTGTGTAATACTGGCAGCGGTTTTGCTGGCGGCAGTAATGGTGCCAACTGCAGGTCAGCAGGTTAATATTGTTGAGAACCTTCGATATGACGGCGTTGTGAGAGTGCAGGATATCAAGCCTGACGAGGCAAAGACTCATCCTGTGGCAGCCCGGGCCATGGCCCGCGGAGAGAAGCCCGGTACCTTCAGCAATGTACAGTACAAGTTTGCCGGCAATGTCAAACCTCTGTCACCTGCGCAGAAGAACCGTATAAAACTAAATCAAGATGGCATACTCGATCTCACGGGGCAAGCCTTCAGACCTCATCCTGACACTGTTTATGTTGACCCGATGAGCGATCTTGTTCTTCAGGCAGAGCCTGTTGATGAACAGCAGATGATAGCGGTACGACCTGGTCTGGCTGCTGTATTTGATGACATCGACATACCTCAGCAGGAGGTGCCGGTGACGCTTGCCAACACTATATCGATGGCTGAAGGAGTAGTGGAGAGCGCCCTGCAGCTTAACAATGCCTATGCCGTTAACCTGCAGTTTGATAGCGTGATATTTCTTCTTGACAGGGTGAATGATGATTCACTGACAGCAGCGCTGGTGGGGAAGATACAACTTACCAATCCGCGGGTGGAGGGCAAGTATTCAAAGAACGGCGGCTTCCGTCTGGTCTTCATGGCAACGGAAGAGATTGATCTGAAAGTCTATACGACAATGAAGGTGACGGAGGAGATCAGGACTCCCATCTGGGGTACGGAAATAAAGATATCAGATCTGGGCAAGTGCCAGATAGGGCTCTTCCTTCTTACCACTGTTGAAGGCAAGGTGACCCTCTCGTTTGAGATACAGCAGGGTATTGAGATGGCCCTGGGAGCCAGCGGGGGCACTTTCTGGTATGTCCCCACAAGCATAAAGAATATCTCGACCATTGACTACTGGTGTGACATAGGATATAATGTGTCGGCAGAGATAAAGGCTTTTTCAGGTTTGATGTGCACAGCAAACCTGAAGATAAAGGGATACAATGCACTTGATGTTTATGTCAAAGGTGGTATGGAGGGCACGGTCTCCACTGACGGCAGCCTCCTAAGTGCTGACATCGGGTTCAGGTTGAAGGCAGGAGGAAAAGTGGTGTCAAAGGGTTTCACGCTGCTTGATAAGTATTACTCTTTATGGAAGACACAGCAGCCTGATTACAAAGGGTATACAATGGTTGTGCATGAAGCATGTGCCTGGGGCGACTATGTGGTCGGGGAGGTGCACCGTATCACAGAAAGCAAGACCATTGCCGGAGGCAAAGATACCATCCCATGGCAGGGTTCACTTACGGTGATGGTGAAACATCCCGACAACCGGGTTAATGAATATCCTTCATCAACGGATGCCAGTGGCATCTTCGTCACAACCGGTGTGCCACTCAAAAAGGGAGATCAGGTGATGGTAAAGATGGAGGGCATATCATCACCCGGACCGGCGGTAGATGCCACCATACCTTTCAGGGAGATAAGCCTGTGGTCGGCTGACTATTATGCAGGCGTGGCCGAGGGAGCGGTGGCAGGCAGCAGGAGTAGGTGGGTTGACATGGTTAACACCCAGGCGAGGGGCACAGTCCCGGCCGGTATCGGCGCTGTAAAGAATACTCATGCTGATAAACTCAAGGGTGCTCTGGCTCCCAAGGCTATGGCTGACAGGCTCAGTGAGTTCAAAAAGAACCTTATTGTCTACCAAGGTCCCATAGAGTTTGTGACACAGTCAGCCCCGACTGCGGTGCTGAAAACTACTGCTGTCCAGGGTACCAGGGCCCCCGCGGCTGAGAAGCCCAAGTCCAACAGCGGAACGGTGAGCTCGCCTCTTGGGATGTTTCTCGTCAGCGGATTGACATTTGAGCCGGGACAGAAGGTCAAGGCACGGGCTTCAGTTGAAGGATTCACCATAGAGTCTGACTGGGTTGAGACAGAGGGGCTCATGGTATCGGCAATAGAACATGACAGTCTCAGTTTTTCCGTCAGACCTGGTAGTGAGACGGTCAAGGCGCGGAATAGCTTTGTTATTGTCAGCCCGGTACGTAGTGAGACCACCCCTGCCGGGTCTGTGAAGATGGTCACCGGTGCTGATGTGGCTCACGGGTCAATGACAGGAGCACAGCCGGTGCCTGAGTTCCCTGAGGCAAAAAAGGCAAGGTTATGGTTCAGCACTACCTCTATGCTGGCTCCCCTGGAAGGTTATCCGGGTACAGCCATAGCCTCTACAGGTCCCTGGAGCACAACTATCTCATACTCATCACCCGGTGATGCCATCAACCCTGCAAAGAACCGAAAGCATGACTTTGAGATGGTTACATATATATTTAAAAACCATGACCTGGGGTACAGTTACTTCAATGACAGCTGTGTGTCATGCACCTCTCCGGTGAATGTTGTTGAAAAGATAGGATCACAGCCTAAACCCGGAGCCCCGGGGCCTCAGCAACAGGTTCAGCCTCCTGTCAGGCAGCCACAAATGGCCAAGCCGGTGATAAAAAGATAGGAGCGAGGGGGGTTGCGAATTGAAGACGGAAGATGGAAGACGGAAGACGGAAGATTGAGAACTGGCGATTTGCAAGGGTTATTGCTCGAGATACAGTTTTATCTTATCTTTTTTGAGTCTTGCCTTGAGCCATCTCTCTAGCTGCTTCAGCTGATCACCCGTGAGATCCGGGTCCCTGGTTGTGAGAGTGACAAGGGTTAGTGTGTCAGGAGTATCACTTCCCTGAAGGTATCTTAGAATCTCGGAATATGAACAGGAGGTAACAGTTGGGTAGATTATATTAAGCTCGGTAAGCAGTGTGCCCCCCATCTCCTGCTTTTCAACGATGGTTCCAAGCTTTCTTTCACTTTCCCTTACAAGCAGGTTTAGCCTGTTTATCTCAGCCCTGAGAGTCTCGGCTTCATTGTTTTTCAGAGCCATATCAGTAAATGAGAGTCCCTGTTCAAACTCGACCTTTATATTTTTCAGGGAGAAGTCGGAAGCACGCATAGAGATCTCTTTCTTCTGCAGATCAGTGAGGTTGGTTCCGCCATAGGTAAGCTTAATTGTTCGCTTTTTGGGATCGATATCATTTTTCAACAGGAAGTTACCCTCTACCACTCTTATGTTGTTTATGTAACGTAGTGCATTTTCATTGAACTGTTCTTTCTGTACAAGTATGTATCCCAGGTAAATGCTTGGTATCAGCACCAGGATAATTATAACAGTGATGAGGCTGTTAACTCTTTTCTTCTGAGCCTCACCAACGATTGTAGTGATGGGAAACTTCAGTATCTGTGATATTACCACCGAAGAGATTGCGATAAAGACTGTATTTATTGTAAAGAGGTAAAAAGCTCCGAAGAAATAGCTGAACTGTCCGGTGGCCAATCCATAGCCTGCTGTGCACAACGGTGGCATGAGTGCAGTTGCTATAGCCACGCCGGGGATCACATTACCCTTCTGTTTGCTGCTGATAGCCACAATGCCTGCAAGTCCTCCAAAAAAGGCTATCATAACATCGTATATGGTGGGGCTGGTACGGGCCAGCAGTTCAGAGTGAGCGGTCGAGATTGGGCTGACAGCGAAGTATGCTGTTGAGGCCAGCAGTCCGGCTAAGACGGCAAAGGTGAAGTTTTTCAGTGCCTTGCGGAAGAGCGGGAAATTGTAAGTAGCGATGCTGTATCCCATCCCGTTTATCGGGCCCATGAGTGGAGATATGAGCATTGCGCCGATGATGACCGCCGTGGAGTTCATGTTTAGTCCGACTGATGCCACGATGATAGCGAAGACGAGGATCCACAGGTTG
>JALOMO010000078.1 GCA_025455395.1 Bacteroidales bacterium | reverse complement strand
GAAGAGCAGGGACTGAACGGTTCACGCGGCTATGTTGAACAGTACCTCTATGACAATGTCAAAGCCGAGAAAAAACCAGGGTTTGACAAGTTTTCGGTCTATTTCAACATGGATAACGGAACCGGTAAGTATCGTGGCATCTACCTGCAGGAGAACAACCTTGCGAGACCGCTTTTTGAGGCATGGATGGAGCCGGTAAGTGACATGGGGTTCACCACAGTGGCATTGCGCAATACCGGGGGCACTGATCATCAGTCGTTTGACGGTGCAGGACTGCCGGGTTTCCAGTTCATACAGGATGAAATAGAATATGGGCGCGGTTATCATACCAATACTGACACATGGGAAAGGCTGTTGCTGCCTGACCTGAGGCATAATGCAATCATTACAGCATGGTTTGCATATAATGCTGCAATGATGGATGATATGTTCCCTCGCAAGCCCTTAATGAAATTCAAGGAGCCACAGAGGCGTTTCTAAAATATTATTTTTTGAATCTGTTTTTAAAGAGAGAGGCTGACCTTTTGCAGGTCAGCCTCTCTGATTTCAATTACGCAGGAGCGAATCAGGCCGGCAGGCCTGATTGCCTATTCCTTTATTTCCTCCAGATCAAGTATGAATGCAAACTCCAGGGCAGTGGTCTTCAGTCGCTCGAAGCGCCCTGAGGCACCGCCATGGCCAGCTGTCATGTTTACATCCATGATGAGGATGTTATCATCTGTCTTTTTGTCCCTCAGTTTGGCAACCCACTTGGCAGGCTCCCAGTATTGTACCTGTGAGTCCCAGTAGCCCGTAGTAACCAGCATGTGAGGATAATCCTGCTCCTTCACCTGGTCATACGGTGAGTATGAAAGCATGTAATCATAATACTCCTGTTTGCGGGGATCGCCCCACTCATCCCATTCGAACGTTGTCAGAGGAATTGTGGCATCAAGCATTGTGCTTACCACATCAACAAAAGGCACCTGAGCAATAATGCCGTTATAAAGCTGGGGCTCCATGTTGGCTATTGCACCCATTAGCAAGCCGCCGGCACTGCCACCCATGGCATAGAGGTTCTCAGGTGAGGTGTATTTCTCATTGATGAGGAAGCGTGCACAGTCGTTGAAATCGGTGAAGGTGTTGATCTTCTTCAGCAGCTTGCCATCCTCGTACCACTGGCGTCCCATCTCGCTGCCGCCCCTGATATGAGCGAGGGCATAGACAAAGCCGCGGTCAAGGAGGCTGATGATTGATGAGCGGAACGAAGGATTGGTAGATGAACCGTATGAACCGTATGAATAGAGCAGCATAGGTGCACTGCCATCCTGAACGAAGCCCTTGCGATAGACAAGAGAAACCGGAACCTTCGTTCCGTCAGCAGCAGTAGCCCACAGACGCTTTGACTCATAGTTGTTCTTGTCAAACCCGCCCAGCACGCTGTCCTGCTTGAGGAGCGTCTTTGTCCGTGCTGCCATGTCATAATCGAACACCGAATTAGGTGTTGTGAGAGAGGAATAGCTGAATCGCAGCAATGAGGTATTGGCATTGGGATTAACGCTGATGCCTGCCGTATATGTCTCCTCCCCGAAATCGAGGAAGTGGTCGGAGTTGTCAGCAAGGCTTATGATACGGAGGTTTGTAAGGCCTTCGATCATCTCATCGGCAACAAGGTAATTGTCAAATATCTCGAAATTCTCAAGCAGCACGTCGCTGCGGTGAGGTATTACCTCCGTCCAGTTGGCCATACCAGTCTTGTTTTCAGGACAAGACATGAGTTTGAAGTTTTTGGCACCATCAGCATTGGTATGGATGTAGAATTTGCCGTTCAGGTGTTCAACAGAATAGAGGTGATCTATCTTGCGGGGTTCAAATACCACTGCTTTGCCCTCAGGTTTATCAGCTTCAATGAGTCTTACTTCGGTTGTCAGGGTCTGGTTTGAGACAATAGTAATATATTTCTTGCTCTTTGTCTTGCCCAGCCCTACTGCAAAGGTCTCATCGGTTTCGTCATAGATAAGCTTGTCATCTGAAACGGGGGTACCCAGAACATGCTTCATAACCTTAGCTGCCCTCAGTGTCTCCGGGTCTTTAGTGACATAGAACACTGTCTTGTTGTCGTTAGCCCAGACAGCCTCACCGGTGACATTTTCTATCCTGTCGCCAAGCAATTCACCGCTGTTGAGGTTCATGAAGAGCATCGTATACTGCCTGCGGCTGATATGGTCAACAGCATACGCCATCAGGTTATTATCAGGCGATACTGACAGTCCGCCGACACTTGTATATTTTTGACCTTCAGCAATAACGTTGACGTCAAGGAGCACCTGAGCGCTGTCAACGCCCTCCTTCTTCCTGTAATAGACAGGGTATTCTTTGCCGATGAAGTATCTGGTCTGGTAATAGTATCCGTTATTAAGATAGGGCACTGACTCATCATCTTCCTTAATGCGTCCCTTTATCTCATCAAACAGTTTCTGCTGCAAAGCCTCAGTGTGTTTCATTACTGCTGTGGCATAATCATCCTCAGCTGTGAGGTATTTCACCACTTCAACTGTTTGCGAGTCAGGCGTTTCAGCGTTCTTCTGTTCATCACTGAGTCTCAGCCAGAAGTAGTCATCAATGCGTTCGTTGCCATTGCTTTCAACAACAAAAGGTTTCTTGGCAGCCACAGGTGGTTGCAGACTCTTATTGCTGCATGATGCCAGAATCAGCATCATCACTGCCATTGTTAACATTCCGATTCTTTTCATAAGTTGCTCAAATTTAATTAATTAACAATTCTATATTGATTTGTCTGAAGGTCTGAGGTCTGAAGGTCTGAAGGTCTGATGTCTGAAAGTCACCTATTAAGGTTTTAATTCTTAATTCTTAATTCTTAATTCTTAATTTCTAATTGCACCCTGCTCCTATCCTTTCGCCTTATTCACTCCCTTCATCGTGAGTTGTATTCTTTTCCTTGCCAGGTCAACGCTCACAACGCGTACCATAACCTGCTGGTGAAGCTTCACCACCTTTCCCGGATCGTCAACGTACCTGTCGGCCATCTGAGACACATGTACCAGTCCGTCCTGTTTCACACCTATATCAACGAAGGCACCAAATTTAGTAATATTTGTTACTATTCCCGGAACAGTCATTCCCTCTTTCACATCCTCTATTGTACGTATATCTGCAAAGCTGAACTCCTGTATTGAGGAACGCGGGTCACGTCCGGGTTTAGCAAGTTCCTGCATAATATCCTTAAGAGTTGGCAGACCTGCTTCGGGAGAGACATATTTCTCAATGATAACAGCCTTTCTTTTCAGTTCGTCTGTCATCAGATCAGCCACGGAGCATCCGGCGTCGGCAGCCATTCTCTCTACGATGTGGTAACTCTCAGGGTGTACTGCAGAAGCATCAAGCGGGTTTGCTGCATTGCGTATTCTCAGGAACCCGGCAGCCTGCTCAAAGGCTTTGTCGCCCATGCGCTTTACTTTCAGCAGTTCGGCACGTGAACTGAAGGGGCCATTTATTGTACGGTATTCAACTATGTTCTGTGCCAGTTTAGGGCCAAGACCCGAGACATAGGTAAGCAGGTGCGGGCTGGCGGTATTTACCTCCACTCCCACCGCATTCACGCATGACATCACCACCTCATCAAGACTGTTCTGCAGCTTTGTCTGGTCGACGTCATGCTGGTACTGACCCACACCGATCGATTTGGGATCGATCTTTACGAGTTCTGCAAGCGGATCCATCAGGCGCCTGCCGATAGATACAGCGCCACGGACGGTGACATCATGATCAGGAAACTCTTCTCTTGCAGTCTTTGATGCTGAATAGACCGAGGCCCCCGCCTCACTCACAACGAATACTTTTATGCCCCCGACAGGAGGAAGATACTGCTTTATGAAGTCTTCTGTCTCGCGACTTGCTGTGCCGTTGCCTATTGCGACTGCTTCAATGCTATATTTCTCTGTCAGCATGAGGAGCTTACTTACACTCTTAGCTGTCTCATTCTGCGGAGGGTGAGGATATATTGTGTCATTATGCAATAAAGCCCCCTGTCTGTCAAGGCAAACAACCTTACATCCTGTGCGATATCCGGGGTCGAGTGCCAGTACACACTTCTCTCCCAGGGGAGGTGCGAGCAGCAACTGGCGCAGGTTCTCCGCGAAAACCCTGATGGCCTCTTCATCAGCCCTGCTCTTTGACAGGGCTCTGAATTCCGTCTCCATCGCCGGGCCCAGCAGACGGCTCCAGCTGTCAGCAGCAGCTTCGCTCACTTGCCTTGCAGTCTGATTCCGGGCTTTGACAAACTGCTTCTCTATCAGCTCTTTGGCCTCATCATCGTGAGGCAGTACTGTCAGCCTGAGGAAACCCTCCTCCTCGCCCCTGCGCATGGCAAGCAGACGATGAGAAGGACAGCGACGCAGAGGCTCTGACCAGTCAAAGTAATCACTGTACTTGATCCCCTCTTCCTCCTTTCCCTTTATGACCCTGGATGTTATAACAGCCTCTTTCTCAAACAGCATCCTCATATTGCTGCGCACCTGCTCATCCTCATTGATTATCTCGGCGATAATATCACGTGCACCGGCAAGGGCATCATTAACAGTCTGGACCTCTTCTCCAGTGTATTTTTCCGCCTCGCTCTCAGGATCTCCGGGCAGCTGTTTAAGAAGCCACTGTGCCAGAGGCTCGAGACCCTTCTCACGTGCTACCGACGCACGTGTACGCCTCTTAGGTCTGAAAGGCAGGTACAGATCTTCAAGCTGAGACAGGGTTAGTGCAGCGTTGATCTTCTCAAGAAGCACAGGAGTCATTTTCTCCTGCTCCTCAATAGATTTGATGATGGCTTCTCTCCTCTTCTCAAGCTCCTTCAGCCTCCCGTACTCATCACGTATCTCAGCAATCTGAACCTCATCTAGGCTGCCAGTGACCTCCTTCCGGTAGCGGCTGATAAAGGGTATAGTAGCCCCGTCATCAAGCAGTCGAAGAGTGTTCTCTACCTGCCAGTCGTGCAACCGGAACTTTTGTGCAATTATTTTTATAAAAGATGCGGGGTCCATTACTCTTTACTCAATGTATAGCACTAATCCTTTAAGGTATTCACTTTCAGGATGATATATACTTACCGGATGATCAGGAGGCTGGCCTGTCTGATGCAGTATTCTCACATTACGTCCGGTGTTAGCTGCTGCAACAAATACTGATCGGCGGAAGTCGTCACGGCTTACAACCTGTGAACATGAGAAGGTAAAAATAATGCCTCCCGGCCTTATCTTTTCAATTGCTATTGCATTCAGCCTCCTGTATCCCTGCAGGGCTTTGTCAAGTGCATTGTGATGCTTTGCGAATGCAGGCGGATCAAGCACCATCAGGTCATACTCCCGTTTCATTTCTGCCAGGAAGCTGAAGGCATCAGCAGCGTAGCTTTTATGCCTTGCATCATCCCCGTAATTCATTCTTACATTCTCATCAGCAAGGGCTATAGCTGCGGCCGAGCTGTCAACTGTATGCACTGCAGCAGCATTCTGCATGGCATATACTGAAAACCCGCCTGAGTAGCCGAACATGTTCAGCACCCTGCGTCCCTCACTGTATCGTGTCAGCAGACTGCGGCTGTCACGCTGGTCAATAAAAAAGCCGGTCTTCTGGCCTGTCTGCCAGTTAACGCTGAATTTCATTCCATTCTCGGTGACAATAGCACCGGGACCTGCCTCCTCGCCTGCGATGTATCTGTTCACAGCTCCCAGGTTTGCCATGTAAGGGAGTGTTGCTTCGCTCTTGTCAAAGACGGATGTCACCGAACCCTGTAGTATTTCAACTATCAGTTCTGCGATCATTGAACGTATGTGCCAGAAACCTGCGGTGTGGGCCTGAAGCACAGCTACACTGCCGTAGATATCAACAATCAGACCCGGCAGTCCGTCTCCCTCACCGTGTATCATCCTCCAGACATTAGTGCCGCTTCTGCCGGCGATACCAGCATTGAGCCTGAAGGCATATGCATCAGCAATCTTTTTCCTGTAAAACTCCCTGTCGGGGTTACATTTACTGAATGATATAATTCTGACAGCTATTGACCCCGGGGCCCAGTGACCCGTTGCAAGGTAGGTACCGTCGGAGGCTAATACCTCAACAACGTCACCCTCAGCAGGTGAGCCTGTTGTTTCTGAAATAGCGCCGGAGAAAATCCATGGATGGTAACGTCTTACTGACTGGTCCTTTCCTTTCTTTAATGAAACCCGGGCTAATGGCATAATAAAGTCTAAAGTCAAAAGTTAAAAGTCAAAAGTTAAAAGTCAAAAGTTTAAAGATATGTTTCTTTTCCCTTTATGGTAAAATATATACGCCGGCAGACCCATGCGTCAGTGGCAGCATAGGCCATCTGTGACTCTGTCAGAGCAGGGGCCTCCCAGTTTGAAACCTGCTGCGATTTGGAGATTGAGAAGCCAAGTATCAGTGCTGAAAGCTTTTTCAGTCCCAGTTGCTTGATGCCGTGTTCAGTGACCACCGTCTGAAGGTCGATAAAACCACCGGGTTCAAAGTGTCTGAGGTGGCGCAGTGCCTTTATGTCATCATGTATAGCCACCCCAACCTTGATAATTTTCGGGTCAGAAAGCATGGCTGCCAGTTCTTCGGGTAGTCCTATCATGTTCAGCCTGAACAGCCAGGCGTTATGGTCATCGGCAAACTGAAGAAGAGATACTTTGTGTCTCTGCCCCTTTTTGAAAGAGGGTTTTGTTTCTGTATCAAACCCCAGTATTCCTGGTTTACTCAGCTGAGGCATCACCTTATGGAACCTGGTCATATTATCCACAAGGGTCACTCTGCCTTCAAACTGCGATACTGGAAGTTTCTTCAGGTCCTCGTCAGATACGCTCTCGTTATACTGCCTTGTCATCAACTACTGGTTCATTTGTCTCATTCTCATCGCTCTCTGAATATAGAACGGTGTGAATAGCATTGAGTACATTAAGCAGTTTCTTGCCCCAGAACTCCTCAAAATTCATCAGCACTTCCCAAACTGCATCATTCATTACTTCATCTGTGCCTGTCTTGTAATTCACAACAAAGTCCTTAAGGTCCTGGTATATATCTGTCAGGTTTTCGGCTATGCTGCCGGTATAAAGCCCGTCTGCCGGGTCACCTATGTCAACAATGACCGGGTAAGGGTCATTATTTCCTGTTTTGGCAAGCAGGGTATCATGCATCCTTGTCCAGTCGAACTCGGTGACTGTCTTTTCATTTCCCTCCTCCATTATCGGCTCAAGCATTGGCAGCAGCGATGCCCTGAGATATATGAACGGAAGCAGACGCTGCATCACTTTGAGTATCTCAATGCCGTTTGTTTCCTTTATTCCTTCCAGGTATTTGCAGTATTCGTTGGCAGATGCAACAAACTCAATCACCTGGCGTGAATAGATAATTTTTTCCTCTTGTTCCATGAATATAAATAATCGACAAAATTACCTAATTCAACGATACTAAAGCGAAGGTGTTCAAAAAAGGAGTATTATGAGTGTTTCCATGAGAGTTTATGCTCATCATCGTAGAGCAGCTTTTCATGATCAAGCAGCCATCTGATCACTCTTGTGCTTTTCTCGGCAGGGAACTCCATGGAGGCTGCAAGTTGCTCAAGTCGCAGTGGATTAATAAGGAGCAGATCTTTTATCTTGTCTATAATGAGGTCGAATTCATACTTGCTCAGTTCCAGTTCATTTCTTTCCATACATGTGTCGCACAGCCCGCACCGACCGTTCTCCTCCCCGAAGTAATGTGTCAGGAAGGCAGAGCGGCAGCGGGTTTTATTCTCCGCATATTCGGTTATTTTCTCGACCCTTGTGATATAGTTTTCTTTCACACGCAGGTAGATTTCAGGAGAGATTTTCAGGTGGCTGCGATCGAGCCTCTCCTCGGTAAAAATCACCAGCGGGCTCTTCTTGCCCGGAATGAAGTGTATTATTCCCTGCGAGGTAAGCCTTAGAAGATATTGGTATATAGCTTCGCGTGGCAGTCCCGACCTGTTGGCAAGCGACTCTTCATTTATCGGCACAAAATCAGAGAACATGCCGCTGTAAGTGCGAAGAAGCAGTTTAATGAACCGGTCATATTCCTCATTGGCTACCTGGAATTTATAGAGGTCATCACGGCTCACCACAAAATGTACGCGTGACGGGTTGTTTATCTCATCGGTGAACTCCAGGTATCCCTCTTTCTGGAGGAAGATAAGGCTGTTATATGTCTCTGTAACAGAAAATCTGAATGCTGTTACGAATTTCCACAGGTCAAAATCATGGACACTGTTCTTCCCTGATCCGACAGGAAGCTGGTAATAATTACCTATTGCCTCATATACATCTTTAATACGTTCCACGGGCGGGAACTTTATTCTGACTGAATCTGCGAGCCGTCTCTTTTCATCTTCAGACCAGAGCAAGACGGCGAATGCCGGTTTGTTATCGCGACCAGCCCTGCCTGATTCCTGGTAATACGCCTCCACAGAGTCAGGGCAGTCCCAGTGTATTACGAATCTCACATCGGCCTTGTCTATGCCCATTCCGAAGGCATTGGTTGCAACGATGACCCTTGCCTCACCAGCAGACCAGGCATTTTGTTTCCTGTCTCTCATTTCCTGTGGCAGGCCGGCATGATAAAAGTCTGCACTGATGCCTTTTGACAACAGCATCTCAGCCACCTCCTTTGATCTTCGTCTGCTGCTGACATATACAATACCGCAACCGGGCTCCCTGGTGAGGCTTCTGACCAGGTAGGCCCCCTTGTCTTCAACCTCTCTGACAACATAGGTTATGTTCGTCCTTCTGAAGCTTGACTGAAGTATCTGCGCATTGCGCATCTTAAGGCGGGCAATTATATCTTTTACCACCTCAGGAGTAGCTGTTGCCGTAAGGGCAAGGAATGGGACTTCCGTACCGATCATATCACGTATCTCTGCAATGGCGAGGTATGAAGGTCTGAAGTCATAACCCCACTGTGATATGCAATGTGCCTCGTCTACGGCAACAAAAGTAAAATTAAAGCGGGCGACACGTGATTTGAACAGAGGCGTCTGCAGTCTCTCCGGACTGACATACAGGAGTCTGTAATCACCATAGAGGCAGTTATCAAGTGCTATCTCCACCTCCTCGCGGGTCATGCCGCTATGAATGGCCATAGCTTTGATATTCATTGACTTAAGACGATTCACCTGGTCTCGCATCAGTGCTATCAGCGGGGTGATCACAAGACAGAGCCCCTCACGTGCGACGGCCGGCACCTGGTAAGTTACAGATTTGCCTCCGCCTGTCGGCAGCAGCCCGATGACATCTTTTCCTGAGGCCACGGCGGCTATAATCTCTTCCTGTAATGGCCTGAAAGAGGTAAATCCCCAGTAGCGGGCAAGAGTCTCCCTGTAGATGTCCGGTAACATTATTTTGCAGCTTCCTTCATACAAAAATAGTAACTCAAACTCATTTTTAACCTTTTATTGACATTTTAGATATGCTGGTGCTCATCATTTTTTTGTAATTTTCGCCCCAAATAAAAAATTCTGCCCGATGTCATTCTCTGAAGATAAGTTGATGTTTGAAGGCCTGACCTTCGATGATGTGCTGCTTCTTCCGGCCTACTCGGAGGTTCTGCCGCGCGATGTTGACCTAAGAACGCGCTTTACACGCAACATAATCATTAACACCCCCATCATCTCGGCAGCGATGGACACAGTCACCGAGGCTGAGCTGGCTATTGCCATCGCCCGTGAAGGTGGCATTGGAGTTATACACAAGAATATGTCGATCGGTCAGCAGGCTGCACAGGTGAGGAAGGTCAAGCGTGCAGAGAGCGTAATGATATTCGACCCGGTGACAATTGGTGATACCGCAACCGTGGCAGATGCCCTGTCACTGATGAAGGAGTTCAGGATTGGCGGTATACCTGTCATTAATGATGACGGTTCTCTTGTTGGGATTGTCACAAACAGGGATCTTCGTTTTGAGGGTGATTATTCGAGGAGCATAAGTGACGTAATGACACCTCTTTCGAGGCTTATAACCATAAGTCATCAGACCGATCTTGCCGCCGCCGCAGAGATACTTCAGAAGCATAAGATTGAAAAGCTTCCTATTGTCGATGATAAGGGCAGACTGAAGGGACTCGTTACATACAAAGACATGACCAAAGCCAAGGACAGGCCCAATGCCTGTAAGGATGAGAGGGGAAGACTCAGGGTTGCTGCAGCAGTAGGTATAGCCGGAAATACCCTGTCAAGAGTGGAGGCTCTTGTCGGAGCAGGTGTTGACGCCATTGCAATTGACACTGCCCATGGACATACCAAAGGTGTCATTGAAATACTCAGGGAGATAAAGAAAATCTTCCCCGGCACAGAGGTCGTCGTAGGTAATATCGGGACAGGTGACGCGGCAAAGAAGCTGGTTGATGAAGGGGCTGATGCCGTTAAGGTAGGAATAGGTCCGGGTTCGATCTGCACCACCAGGGTTGTGGCAGGGGTAGGTGTGCCGCAACTGTCTGCAATATTTAATGTCGCCACCGCGATAAGTGGTAGCGGAGTCCCGGTGATAGCCGACGGCGGTATCCGATACTCCGGGGATATTGTCAAGGCGCTTGCCGCAGGAGCTGACAGCATTATGGCAGGCTCGCTTTTTGCCGGGGTGGAAGAATCACCCGGTGAGACAATAATTTATAACGGACGTAAGTTTAAGACTTACCGGGGAATGGGATCGGTAGAGGCTATGCAGATGGGATCAAAGGACAGATACTTCCAGGATATGGAGGACGATATTCATAAGCTTGTGCCTGAGGGCATTACTGCACGCGTACCCTACAAGGGCACTCTTAATGAGGTTATTTACCAGTTCCTCGGAGGGCTCCGCTCGGGTATGGGTTACTGCGGCGCACGTGACATTGCCTCCTTACAGAGAGAGGGTCGTTTTGTCAGGGTGACAAGTGCCGGTGTTACTGAAAGCCATCCGCATGATGTGACAATAACACGTGAGGCACCTAATTACAGCCGGAAAATAAATGAGTATTGATGAGAATCAGAACAATAATTTTATCACTTCTCATACTGGTTTCAGCCTGTAAAAATGAGGTATCTGATACAGAACGCACTCCTGTTGCGCGTGCCGGTGACAGGGTGCTGTATCTTGACCAGATACCCACCGGTATGGTGACCAGCGGGCTGAACGAGACTGACAGCATTTCTTCTGTCCAGAACTATATACGTCGCTGGGCACGAAAGGAACTGCTGGCCCTGAGAGCAGAGCAGAACCTCACCGCTGAGTATAAAATGGAGGTGAACAGACAACTCGATGAGATGAGGAATAACCTCCTGATATACCAGTACCAGCAGCAGATGATAATTCAGAAAATGGATACAGTGGTCGCTGAGAGTGAAATACAGGACTATTATGTAGGTAACCTGAATACCTTCACACTTACCTCTAACATCGTCAAGGCCTTATTGATAAAGCTGCCGGCTGAGGCGCCTGATATCGACGAAGTGCGAAGGCTCTACAGGTCATCCAGGGCTGAAGATATGCGTATGCTGGAAGACTATTGCCTTCAGTTTGCACTGAGGTTTGATGATTTTAATGATGAATGGATTACCTTCACCCAACTGCTGATGGAAGTCCCGCTGGAGTCTGACAGGCAGGAAGAGTGGCTCACACGCAACAGCTTTGCTGAGATGAAAGATGACCATTATGTTTACTTCATCGTCGTGAGGGAATACAGGCTGCGGAACAGCACAGCACCATATGAATATATCAGGGGACAGGTAAAAACAATTATCCTGAACAACAGAAGGAATGACTTCCTGCAAAAGCTTGAAGACGGTATTTACAACGAGGCAGTCAGGAATAGCACCCTGGAAGTCTTTTAACAAGTGATCTGAAGATGAAATTTAGAACTATCATAACATGTACCCTTATGGCTTTTGCAGGGTACGGTGCAACCGGTCAGCAGATAGTGGAATCAATCGTTGGCATTGTGGGCAATGAGGTGATCTACCTGTCTGACGTTGAGGGGCAGGTGCTGCAGCGCAAGGCTGAAAAAGACCCTACTCCGATTGAAAAACTGCGTTGCCTTGTATTTGAGGATTTGCTTATTCAGAAGCTGTTCCTTGACCAGGCAAGACTTGACTCAGTTGAAGTGTCACCTGAAAATGTGGAGGCTGACTTAAACAGCAGGCTTGCTGATTATGTGCGTCGTGCCGGTTCAGAGCAGAATCTTGAAAACTATTTCAACAAGATCATGGCTGAGATTAAAAAAGACCTCCGCGAAATGCTTACAAACCAGTATATCATCCAGGAGACACAGGGAACGATAGCCCAGAATATAATCATAACGCCAGAGGAGATAAGAGATTACTACAAAACCATTCCTGAAGATTCGCTTCCCCTGGTACCCAGGAAGGTAGAGCTTAGCATAATTACTGTTGAGCCTCCGGATATTGAGGAGAGCAAGGCAGAGGTAAGGCAGCGGCTGCTCGATATCAGAAGCCGTGTTGTCAATGGTGAAAGTTTCAGGACCCTGGCGGTACTCTATTCAGAAGATCCCGGATCAGCCCCTAACGGAGGCGAGATAGGTTTCATGACAAGGGGTGAGCTGGCAAAACCATATGCTGAGGCAGCCTGGAGCCTCAAGAAAGATGCCGTCTCCAAGATTGTTGAGACAGAGTTCGGCTTTCATATCATACAGCTAATCGACCGCAAAGGTGATATGGTCAACTCACGTCATATTCTCATGAAGCCCAAGCTTTCCGCCTCGCAGACTGAATGGTCAATCATGAGGCTTGACAGCATCGCAATGTTGGTAAGAACAGACAGCCTGAAGTTCGACAGGGCAGCAATGATGTTCTCCTCTGACAAAGCAACCAGGGCCAACGGCGGAAAGATGGTACAGGATAATCCTTCTGAGAGAGGGACATGGTTTACCCTTGATGAACTGCCCAAGGAGATTAATCTTGTGGTCAGAAACATGAAGCTTGGTGAAATATCAGAGCCATTCCGCACAACCGATGCCAAAGGGAACTTCGTATACTGCATTATCAGGCTCGATAACGAGATCGCACCCCACAGGATCAGCATGAAGGATGACTATAACTTCCTGTCACAGGCAGCACTTATGGCCAAAAAGAACAAAGCATACCAGGACTGGATAATTGAAAAGATAAAGAGGACATTTATCCGTATCAGTGACGAGTTCAGGGATTGCAGTTTTCAAAATACCGGATGGCTCGAATAAGTCATATCAGGTTCCAGGGAATACCGTTTCTTATACTGTCTCTATTCTCTCTGTCAATATCATGGCAGGCTTTTTCACAGGAGACCGGTGGCCGTCGCATGGTAGAGATACTGCACACTGATGCACTTGAGTTCGACCGTCTGGCAGAACAGCCCCGGAAGAGACTCATTGGCAACGTGCAGATGAAGCACAACAACCTGTATATGAACTGCGACAGTGCCTGGTACTACGATGAGATCAACCAGGTCTTCGCCTTCAGTAATATTCATATAAGGCAGGGCGACACTCTTCACATCTGGGGCAGGTATCTGTCGTACAACGGTGACACCGGCAAGGCTGTGATGACTGACAGTGTTGAGCTCGCCGATAAGGAGACAAGGCTCTTCACCCCTAAGATAGACTATGATGTGAACACACAGACGGCAGTCTATAATGAAGGAGGAAGAATCCTTAACGGTGAAAACACTCTTACAAGCATTACCGGCATCTATTATTCCGACCGTAAGATGCTTCACTTCCGTGACAGTGTGAAGATCGTTAATCCGGACTTTATAATGTATGCTGACACAATGAGATATGATACTTACAATGAGATAGTATGGTTTGCCGGACCTACGGAGGCTATTGGTGACAGCATCTATCTCTTTTGCGAGGAGGGATGGAGTGATACGCGAAATGATGTCTCTCAGCTTATGAAGAATGCTGTTATCGATAACCGTGAGCAGCGAATTACCGGAGATACGCTATGGTATGATGAAAAAAACGGCTTCGGTGAAGCATTTGGCAATGTTACCATCACCGACACCACTGACAATGTCGTCGGAGGAGGAGGATACGGCTGGTACTACAAGAGACCTGAACGCTTTCTGCTGACACAGTCACCGTGGTTCACAATGTTTACTGATGATGATACTCTGACACTGAAAGCTGACACACTCAGGTCACTGCCTCAGACTGACAGCGCAGGGGTAGACCACAGGCTTCTCAGGGCTTTTTATGGCTGTACAATCTTCAGTCGCGAGATGCAGGGCAAATGCGACTCGCTTGCATACTCATTCATGGACTCGGTGATACGGATGTATGATGATCCTGTAATATGGTCGCGCGAGAACCAGCTCTCCGCAGACTCCATTGCGCTTTTTACCCGTGACAGCAATGCGGATCATATGGAGCTTTATAACTCGGCCTTCGTGGCAGGTTACGTTGATTCAACGCGCTTTGACCAGATAAGCGGGAAAAACCTTTCAGGATATTTTGTTGACAATAAACTGCACAGGATAAAGGTTACAGGTAACGGTGAGGCAATTTATTATGTGGTTGATGAAAACAACCTTGTAGGAGTAAACAGGGCCAGAAGTGCATCTATTGAGATTTTCTTCGAGGATGGAAAGATTGCACAGATCTACCAGAACCAGAGTCCTGACGGGTCATTTGACCCTCCCCTGAAGACACCAGACGAAGAGATGAGGCTTGACGGATTCAAGTGGGTCCCCGAGCTTAGACCCGTGAGAGAGCAAGGAGCAAGGGGCAAGGAGCAGAGTGCAATTAGAAATTAAGAATTAAGAATTAAGAATTAAGAATTAAGAATTAAGAATTAAGAATTAAAACCTTAATAGGTGACTTTCAGACGGCAGGCCTTCAGACATCATACCTTTAGACCTTCAGATTTCAGACCTTCAGACATCAGACCTTTAGACCTTCAGACCCCTTAATATTCGTCCTCGTTGAAGAAAAAGTCGTCTTTGGATGGATAATCAGGCCATATATCTTCGATGCTCTCATAGATATCTCCTTCATCTTCAATCTCCTGCAGGTTTTCTATGACCTCCATAGGGGCACCTGACCGTATGGCGTAATCTATCAGCTCGTCCTTGGTTGCAGGCCATGGAGCGTCTTCGAGCTTCGATGCTAATTCAAGTGTCCAATACATATCTGTAAAAGATTAAAAAATTACCCTCGGTAAAGTCCGCAAATATAAAATTATTTGGAATAAAAAAAGAGTGCCCCGACTTTTTTCTCCTTATTTATTATTTTTTTCGGGTAATCCATCTAACTTCCTCTTGTCCAGCCTCATACGAAAGGCATCTTGATAGAACGAAGAGATAATCAGATAAACGGTTAAGGTATTTTATCACAGCCGGATCGATTTTTTCCTTTTCGTCGAGGCGCAGGAGTGCGCGTTCGGCACGCCGGCAGACACATCTGGCAATATTACTGTTTGCCGCATTTGGGTGCCCTCCGGGGAGAATGAATGAGGTGAGAGATGGCAGTCTCGCTTCCATTATGTCTATTGAGCGTTCCAGTACTGAGGGGTCATCCACGCTGATGCCTTCCGGGGGTTTTGCTGCAGGATCAGTGGCAATAATGGAGCAGCATGACATCAGTGATGCCTGTATGGCTACAAGTTCCCCGACGGTGACACAGTGCTGGTCAGCCCCGCGCAGCCACCCTATCCATGCAATAAGCTCATCAACGGTGCCATAGGCTTCGATACGCGGGTGGTGCTTCGGCAGCCTCCTGCCACCGATGATCGAGGTCTCACCCTTATCTCCCGTTTTCGTATAAATCTTCATTAATCTAAGCCCCTTGCTCCTTGCTCCTTGCTATTTCTTTGCCCTCACATCAATCCTGTTCTCATTGACATAATCGGCAGAGACCTCGCCGTCCATCAGTTTAATGATACGATGA
>JALOMO010000010.1 GCA_025455395.1 Bacteroidales bacterium | reverse complement strand
AACGGTTTCGTACTGATTCAACATCTTTTTTAGTTTATAATTGTGTTAATAAATCGGGTTGCAAAAGTAAGACATAAAATCTTAAAAAAAAATATTCCCATAACTATTTCATTATATTTGTGACTGATAATTAACATTCACTGCTGATTTCAGTATGGATAACTTTATTGTCTCTGCCCGCAAATACAGGCCTGCCACTTTTGATATGGTAGTCGGACAGGATACTATAACTACCACTCTAAAGAATGCCATCAGGAACAATCACCTGGCACAGGCTTATCTCTTTTGCGGACCTCGCGGAGTGGGCAAGACAACCTGCGCCAGGATCTTTGCAAAGACCATTAACTGTTCTGACACAGGACCTGACGGGGAAGCATGCGACAAGTGCGAATCGTGCCTCTCATTCAATTCCCAGGCCTCGTTTAATATTCATGAACTTGATGGCGCATCGAACAACAGTGTCGACGACATCAGAAATCTCACAGACCAGGTAAGAATACCGCCCCAGATAGGTAAGTTCAGCGTTTATATAATTGATGAGGTTCACATGCTCTCTGCATCGGCATTCAACGCCTTTCTTAAGACACTTGAAGAGCCGCCGGCACATGCTATATTCATCCTTGCCACTACAGAGAAGCACAAGATAATTCCGACGATACTATCAAGATGCCAGATATTTGACTTCAACCGGATCAATGTCGATGATATTGTGAACCGTCTCAGCTGGGTGGCAGGAAACGAGGAAGTCATTGCAGAGCACGAGGCACTTCACGTTATTGCTACAAAAGCTGATGGTGCAATGCGCGATGCACTTTCAATTTTCGACCAGATAGTGAGCTTCAGCGGAAAGAAAATCACATATGGCGATGTCATTTCCAATCTCAATGTACTTGATTATGAGTACTATTTCAGAATTACCACCTCCGCTCTTGAAGGTAGTGTGAGCTCTGTCCTGCTTACTTATAACGAAATACTGAACAAGGGATTTGACGGTTATAACTTTATGGCTGGCCTCAATAACCATATGAGAGATCTACTCGTCAGTCGTGACGAGGCGACGGTTAAGCTGCTCGAGACTTCTCCATCTATCAGACAGCGTTACAGGGAACAAGCTGTCAGCGCTCCTCTATCCTTTCTCTATGAAGCACTTGAGATAGGTTCACAGTGCATGCTGACATTCAAGAGCAGCAAAAACCAGCGCCTCCACGTTGAGCTTGCATTAATGCGTATGTGCAATACAGGGGGAGAAAAAACATCAGAAGAGTCAAAAAAAAAAGCTGAACTACAACCCGGTGATGCTGACAAACCGATAAAGCAATCGCCACCTTCTTCTGCACCACCGACATTTCAGACTGCATCAGTTTCCCAGTCACGGATAGAGGCACCAGAGAAAAAAGCGCCTCCCGCAGACGGCATTGAGAAGAAGATATCCATCAAAAATATTGTTTCCGGAACAAGAACAGATATCAGCAGTGTCAGCGAACCCGAAATCGCAGCCGTAAGGGAACAGCCCTTAAAGGAATTCTCTGAAGAGGAACTGTATGATGCTTGGAACTCTTTTGCCCTGGCAATAAAAGAGGAGAGTCCGCGCATCTCTGTTACACTTTCAGCAGTTACTCCTGAACTCCTTCCTGATAAGACTGTGATACTGAAGCTTGACAACTCAGCCCTTAAAGAGGCATTTGATCATAATTTCAGGGCAAGGCTCGAACACCACCTGCGCGATACGCTTATGAACGGCTCCGTGAAACTGCAGACTACCGTCGAGGCAACCGAGAGAGGCGATATACTCTATTCCGTTGACCAGAAGTTCAATCACCTGGCTTCGAAAAACCCGGCACTGAAAGAGCTGAAGAAGACCTTCAATCTCGATTTTGAATAGAAGATACCCCCTATGCCACAACATGATTCCGGAAAGCCTCATCGCCCTGATTCTGTGGCAAAGAGAATGAAATCTTCCCGTCGCAGACGTGACAATTTCTTCTCAGACCTGATTGTTGACTGGTCAAGGTCAATGATCACAATAATTAACCGTGATTATGTATATGAAAAGGTCAATAAAACCTTCTGCATTAATCACAACCTTAATGCTGAAATGATTGTCGGCAAGATGATCGGGGAGGTCTGGGGAAATGACAACTTTAATAAAAACATCAAAAGTAATATTGACCGTTGCTTTACAGGCAGGGTGGTATTCTATCAGGCTTTTTTTGAGACTCCGGCCTGGGGCAAGAGATATTATGAGGTCGTCCTGCGTCCGGTAACGGATGAGAAAGAGACAGTCACACATGTCATGGCCGAGACTTATGATATCACCGAAATAAAGCTAAAGGAACAGGCTGCCTCAGAAGTGGAATGGGAGTTCCGAAACCTGGAATCTAATCTTCCGATAGGTTTTTTCAGGTGCGATAATGAGGGTGTCATGCTTCATGTGAACAAGGCCTTTCTGAAAATTATCGGGGCGAAAAACGAGAACGAGGTTAATGGCCGGTCACTCAGGGAATTTTATAAAGATCCTTTGTCGTTTGACCAGCATCTGCAGAAGCTAAAGAACGAAGGCGTTGCATCATTCGGACGCCTTGAAATGAAAGCATTGGACGGAACATACATTGTTTGCCGGATAAACGTTTTTACAGTAAGAGACGGCTCCGGCAATCCGGTCTACAATGATGGTGCAATGGAAGACCTCACGAGGGAGGCAGACCTTGAAAAAAGGCTGATTCAGGCCCATAAGCTGGATACTATTGGCATGCTTGCCGGTGGAATTGCACATGACTTCAATACCATTCTTACCACCATTTACGGCTATGCTGAAATGTCGCTCGAAACCCTGGAAAAATCTTCAGAGAATTATAACAACATCTGCAAGATAATTCAGGCAACCGGCAGAGCGAGGGCTCTGACAAACCAGATACTTACCTTCAGCCGCCACGCAGAACAGGAACGGATAAAAGTCCGGATCAGTGACATAATAACTGAGACAATAAGCTCTGTAAAACCAGGATTACCCCCGGGAATTGATGTTATCAGCGAGATAAGAACACCGGACCTATATGTCATGGCTGATCCGACACAGTTGTTCCGCGTCTTTATCAATCTTGCCCGAAATGCCATTCAGGCTATGGAGGATAGAGGCGGAAGGTTGACGATCATGCTTGATACGAAACTCTCTGACAACAGCGGGCGCCTGCCGGAAGGCAAGTATGCAATGATAAGGTTTGAAGATACGGGACCAGGGATGGATGAAAAGACAGCGGACAGAATATTTGAGCCATTCTTTACTGCCGGAAAACCAGGCAAAGGGACCGGACTCGGGCTATCAGTAGTCTATGGAATAATATCCGAGATAGATGGTGATATTACTGTCTCCTCCAGGGTGGATGAAGGCACTGTCATTGAATTGCTTCTTCCCGCCTCAGGTAGTGTCGCTGAGGAGACGCCTCAAATGGCTCCACGGGCAGAGATAATGGTAATCCCAGCTTCAGACAGCGAGGCCAGGCTTATTGCTGATGCCCTTTCATCGAGCGGGTACCATGTTACTGTCTCAGACCCTTCAGGTAAGTGGATTCCGAAAGCAGCCTTAGCGGACGTAATAATTGTGATTGACAATTCACCGGCAGTACGGGCGACTGACATATTATTCTCACTTGCAAACAATGGCGTTGACAGCCCGGTACTGATGATTTCAGACTTTGACGTTTGGCTCGCTGCAGAAAAAGAATTAACTTCGGGATTGCTAAAATCAAATCTTTTTAAGCCTGTGTCACTAAAGGAGATTATTTATTCAATTGATAACCTTATAAATAAAACGTCGTAGATAATGGCTGGTGTAATGGTGGTAGAAGATGATCCTTCCCTTCGTGAGATGCTCAGGGAGGCACTTGAAAAAAGGAGATACACAGTCATTACTGCATCTGACGGGAGGGAGGCACTTGCCAAATTCCGCCCGTCGGTGATTGACCTCGTGATCACTGATCTCCTGATGCCTGAGGAGGACGGCCTGATGGTAATAATGAAGATCAAAGAGATAAAACCATCAACGAAACTGATCGCAATAAGCGGAGGAGGCAAGGCAGGGCCTGGAAGCTACCTGCTTATTGCCCATAAACTTGGAGCTGATCACGTCTTTTCAAAGCCATTCCTGCCGTCCGAACTGGTACAAAAAGTAAAAGAGATACTGGGGTAAACATTAAGCAAGTCAAATTGTTACTCGATAATACACGAACCAATAAAACTATATAATATGTTAACAAAGAAAGTTGAAGAATTCTGCAACAGGCAGATTGAAAGAGAAGGTTATTCATCAAACCTCTACCTGGCCATGGCTTCATGGGCAGAAAGCAAAGGGATGGCCGGCATCGGTGCATGGCTCTATGCCCAGGCTGACGAAGAGAGAATGCACATGCTTAAGTTCATCAAATATGTCACAGAGCGTGGCGGTAATGCAATAGTTCCGGCCTTCAAGCAACCTCCGGTGAAATATAAGGGAGTCAAGGAGATGTTTAAGGAAGTTCTGAAGCACGAACAATTTATTACAGGCAGCATAAATGAAGTGCTTGCCGTAGCTATCTCTGAGAAAGACTATGCCACAACAAACTGGATACAGTGGTTTGTGAACGAACAGGTGGAAGAGGAGAACGCCGTACAGATCATTATTGACAAGCTTGAACTCGCAGGTGAAGCAGGCCTCTATTTCCTTGACCGTGATATAATGACTCTGAGAGCCGCCGGCGCAAAGGAGCAGACAAATTAGTTTTCTGAACCTAATATCAAAACCGGAAAGCTTTTATCATTTCCGGTTTTTTTGTTGCCTGCCCCAACCTGTTGCCCCCGATACGCCTTGCGGCTATCGGGGCAGGTCCTAAGGGCAACAATGCAACCTGCCGGTTCACCTACCGTAGACTGTTTAGTACCGGAAATTTGATTAATTTTGCGGATGTTTTTAAAAAACAAAGAATAAAATGAGCATTGTAAGCAAAGTTCTCACATTCTTCCTTGGTGACAAAGTTGAACGCGATATAAAAGAGATTGATCCTTATGTTGGTAAGATAAAGAGCGAATTCAGCCTGCTTACCTCGCTCTCCAATGACGCTCTGCGTGACCGTACTGCAGCGCTAAAGAAGGAGATCATTGAATCAGTTGCTGATGAGGAAAAGGAGATACGTGACCTCAGAGCCACAGCCGAGAAGGAGGAGGATGTAAACCTTAAAGAGGAACTCTATAACAAGATTGACAAGATTGACAAGCTGATACTTGAGAAGCTGGAGAAAAAACTCGATGAGGTTCTCCCGACTGCTTTTGCGATAGTGAAAGAGACCGCCAGACGGTTCAAGGAGAACGATACTCTTGAAGTCACCGCCAGGGACTGGGATCGCGACCTGGCAGCCACCCGCCCGTCGATAACGGTATCAGGAGACAAAGCCTTCTGGAAAAACCGGTGGATGGCAGGAGGCAATGAGATTGTATGGGATATGGTCCACTATGACGTGCAGCTCATAGGAGGCGTTGCCCTGCACAAGGGAAAAATCTCAGAAATGGCTACCGGTGAAGGGAAGACGCTGGTTGCAACATTGCCGGTGTTCCTTAATGCACTTGCCGGACGAGGCGTCCATATAGTAACAGTGAACGACTACCTATCAAAACGTGACTCAGAATGGATGGGTCCGCTTTATGAATTCCACGGACTTTCAGTCGATTGTATCGACAAGCACGAACCTAACTCACAGTCACGCCGTAAGGCCTATAACTCAGACATCACCTTCGGCACAAACAACGAATTCGGATTTGACTACCTGCGCGATAACATGGCCATAAACCCGGAGGATCTGGTACAGAGAAAACACCATTATGCCATTGTTGACGAGGTTGACTCGGTGCTGATAGACGATGCCCGTACTCCTCTAATTATTTCCGGCCCCACAGCTAAAAGCGATACTTCACAGTTCGATGAATACAAGCACAAAGTTGAAAAGCTCGTAAGTGCACAGAAAAAACTGGTTACTGAATTGCTGGCCTCTTCCAAAAAACTTATCGGCGAAGGAAAAAGTGAAGAGGGTGGACTGCTGCTCCTGAGAGCCTATAAAGGACTTCCCAGGAATAATGCCCTGATCAAGTTTCTCAGTGAAGAAGGAGTGAGGTCTCTGCTGCAGAAGACAGAGAACTTCTACATGCAGAACAACTCGAAGGATATGCCCAAAGTCACTGAAGAGCTCTTTTTTGTCATAGATGAGAAAGCAAACTCGATAGAACTGTCAGAGAAAGGACATGACCTGATAACTACATCCGTAGAGGATGCAAGCTTCTTTGTGCTTCCTGACGTCGGCAGCAAGGTAGCCGATATCGAAAAAAATGTGAAAGACGAGATGGAAAGGGTCAGGGCTAAGGACGAGTTGCTTAAGGACTTCGCAATTAAGTCGGAGAGGGTCCACACTATGACTCAGCTGCTTAAGGCCTATACACTGTTTGAAAAGGATGTGGAATATGTTCTCATGGACAACAAGGTTAAAATTGTTGACGAACAGACAGGGCGTATTCTGGAGGGAAGACGCTATTCTGACGGACTCCATCAGGCCATCGAAGCCAAGGAGAATGTCAAGGTGGAAGCAGCAACACAGACCTATGCCACAATAACACTCCAGAACTACTTCAGGATGTATCACAAGCTCGCAGGTATGACTGGAACTGCTATTACAGAGGCAGGAGAATTCTGGAACATATACAAGCTCGATGTGGTTGTCATACCTACAAACGTCAAGGTTATAAGAAATGACCATGAGGACCTGGTCTATAAGACTAAGAGAGAGAAATACAATGCAGTCATCGACGAGATAATAAACCTGAACAAACAGGGGCGCCCTGTACTCGTGGGTACCACATCAGTGGAGATATCTGAACTGCTGAGCCGTATGCTCAAAATGAAAGGTCTCAAACATAACGTGCTGAATGCCAAGCTTCACCAGCGCGAGGCAGAGATTGTTCTGGAGGCTGGAAAAACCGGAACCATTACCATCGCTACAAACATGGCCGGCAGGGGAACCGATATTAAACTGACCCCGGAGGTTAAAAAGGCTGGCGGACTGGCTATTATCGGAACAGAACGACATGAATCACGCCGCGTTGACAGGCAGCTTAGAGGTCGTGCCGGACGCCAGGGAGACCCCGGATCATCACAGTTCTTCGTCTCACTGGAGGATGACCTAATGCGTCTGTTCGGGTCAGAGAGGATAGCAGGTATCATGGACCGTCTCGGACTCAAGGACGGAGAGATGATACAACACGCAATGATCACCAAATCAATTGAGAGAGCACAGAAGAAGGTTGAGGAAAACAACTTCGGGATAAGGAAGAGACTTCTTGAATATGATGATGTCATGAACTCCCAGAGGGAGGTCATTTACAGCAAGAGACGTCATGCACTTCTTGGTGAGAGACTGAGCGTTGACATTGCAAATATGATGTACGATGTGACTGATACCACCGTTGCAAACAGCAAAGATTCTGGCGATTATGATGAGTTCCAGTTTGCCCTTATAAGAACATTTTCGATAGACTCACCCGTTCCAAAGTCAGAATTCCAGAAGAAAGACAGCCAGGAGATTATCAATGCAGTTTATGACAAGGTGCTTGATGCCTACCGACGCAAAGGAGAAGTAATATCATCCACGGCATTTCCAGTCCTTAAGGATGTATATGAACGGATGTCTGCCACTTATGAGAATGTTGTAGTGCCAATAAATGACGGAACGCGAACATATAACGTTGTAACTAACCTTAAGGCGGCAGTTGAGTCAGAAGGTAAGGAACTGCTGCGATCGTTTGAAAAGACTGCCGTGCTGGCCACCATAGACGATGCCTGGAGAGAACATCTTCGCGAGATGGATGACCTTAAACAGTCGGTTCAGAATGCTACTTATGAACAGAAAGATCCTCTGCTTATCTATAAGTTCGAATCATTTGAACTTTTCAAGACGATAATCAATAAGGTAAATCATGATGTTGTCAGCCTGCTGATGAAAGGGACCATCCCTGTGACAGCACCTGACAATGTGAAGGAAGCTCAGAGACGCAGGCAGGCTGACACCAGCAGGCTAAGAACACAGAAAAGCGACTTTGACAGCTATGGCAGTGGTCCCGGAGCTCCTCCGGACAGAAGACAACAACAGCATGCAGCACCTGTAAGGGTTGAAAAGAAAGTAGGGAGGAATGACCCGTGCCCGTGTGGAAGCGGAAAGAAGTACAAGCACTGCCACGGACAGGGTCTTGGTGACGCAGCCGGCGCCTGATGCATCCTCATGTCTTCTTTGAAAGTTCTTCCATCACCTTAGCAATGCGCAGCTGAATATGTCTGCTAACAGGGACCAGAGGCAACCTTAAATAATTGTGGCAAAGATTCATGCCGGTCATTATCGATTTGACGCCGGCAGGGTTGCCATCAGCAAACAGAAGCTCAATCATTTCAAGGTACTTAAACTGTATCTCTCTGGCAATCTTAAAGTTATGTCTTAATGCTTGCTGTACCATCTCTGACCATTCAGCAGGGTAAGCGTTGGCCAGTACTGATACTACTCCGGCTCCGCCGGCAGCAATCACAGGCAATACGTCCATATCGTTGCCAGATATAACCAGAAAATTCTCAGGTTTATCCTTGACAATCTTCATCACATTCTCAAAATTGCCTGATGACTCCTTGATGCCTATAATATTTTCACAGTCTCTTGCCAGTTCAAGGCAGGTCTCGGGCAAGATGCTGCTCGCTGTTCGTGAAGGAACATTGTAAAGTATCACAGGCACAGGACATGAAGCCGCTATCTGCCTGAAGTGCTGGTATATTCCTCTCTGGCTGGGCTTGTTATAGTACGGGGCAACCGACAGGATGGCATCGACACCCTCAAGATCTGCCTGCCTTATATAGCTTACGATATCTGATGTATTATTACCTCCTATGCCAACAACAAGCGGGACCCTCTTATTGACAACCTCAACTGTAAATGATGTAAGGGCGCTCTTTTCATCCCTGTTCAACGTAGAAGCTTCACCTGTAGTACCTAAAAGGACAATATAGTTTACACCTCCGCCGATAATATGCTCAATGACTTTTTCCATTGATGAGAAGTCAATGCTCTGATCGCTCTTGAAGGGTGTGATTACTGCCACACCCGTCCCTTTGAATTTCTTCATTCTTTTATTATTGTTCTATTTAGTTGAGGTTATTATGCTCTTGTTTCAGGGTTGCTTATCAAAGAGAGATAATGCAATGCCTGTTGCAGGAACGTTCCAATGCTAAAGGGTTTACCGGCCTGTATCATCAGATCGTATGGAGCATTTACCGGGTCTGAAGAGTGATCAGGTCCTACCTTCATCGGTGCGACAGAAAGTGAAACAATATACTCAAGACAAAAGAGAGACGAAGGATTAATATCTATAAGGAGGTCGAACCTTGTGTCAATAAACCCTCGTGCATCCTTGGAATGAGGTATATATGCCCAATTCAAATCTTCTCTCTTAAGGAATTTCATGTATGTGAGCCCGGTGAGTCTGTCGGGAACACTCTTACCCGGTATCCATGCCAGAACCTCCACACTCTTACCAAGGTCAACCATCTGCCTGTTCAGATTGGCCAGATACTGAAAGTCGTTTTCAACTGAAGCATCCCAGAGAATACCGACCCTCTTTACTCTGTCCATATCAAAACCCTGCTTCAGTCTTCTGACTGTTGCTGTCTGCCTTCTTAGAATCATCCTTCCGGCCCTGAGCCTGAGTTTTCCGAATAGTTCCATACAATTACAAACCTATCATTTTTTTGTTTACATGGTTGTGTCGAGGGGCCATTCTTTTATCATTTTCAGAAACTCAGCTTCATTGACCAGTTTAATGCCGAGTTCTGCTGCCTTTGCTCTCTTTGCCGGCCCCATCTCACTGCCTTCCACTATGAATGATGTGCTGCCTGACACTGAGCCTGCAATCTTTCCTCCTGCAGCCTCAATAAGAGATTTCAATTCTTCTCTAGTGAAATTTTGAAATGAACCACTTACAACAATTGTTTTACCAGAAAGGGGTCCTTTCGCTGTCATCTCCCGGGCTGGACCCTCGAAAGTCATACCTGCAGCCTTCAGACGACTTATGATCTCGATGTTGTCCGGATCAGCAAAGTATTCCTTTACACTGGTGCTGATTCTCGGTCCGATATCCGGCAGCGACTCAATAACCTCTGCATCTGCTGAGATGAGAGCGTCAATATTCGGAAATCCTGCAGCTAGTGTCTTTGCAACAGTCTCACCGACATGCCTTATTCCCAATGCGAACAATTTCCTGTGGTAAGGTGCTGTCAGAGATTTATTCAGTCCTGCAAGTATATTGGATGCAGACTTATTCCCCAATCTGTCCAGGGCAGCAAGCTGTTCATGCCTGAGATAATAAAGATCAGCGACATTATGTATCAGTGAGTTAGACCAGAGCAATTCAATTGTCTCTTCACCCAGTCCCTCAATATCCAAAGCCTTGCGAGAGACAAAATGGACTATTCTGCCAGTGATCTGCGGAGGACAGTGGAGGTAGTTAGGGCAATAGTGATTTGCTTCTCCCTCATTTCTGACAAGAGCAGTCCCGCATTCAGGACATTCATTAGGAAACACAACCCTGGCAGCACTATCTTTCCGGAGCGACAGGTCGACCTCTACAATCTTGGGAATTATTTCACCGCCTTTCTCAATGATCACTCTGTCACCGTAACAGAGCCCGAGGATATCAATCTGGTCACTGTTATGCAATGATGCCCTTTTTACAGTCGTCCCTGCCAGAAGTACCGGCATAAGATTAGCTACCGGGGTAACGTTACCTGTACGACCCACCTGGAAATCGACTGAAATCAACTCAGTCCCGGCCTGCTCAGAAGCATATTTATAAGCTATTGCCCAGCGTGGTGATTTAGCTGTATTTCCCAACATTCGCTGTGCTTCCAGCGAGTTAACTTTTATCACAACACCGTCAGTATCATATGTAAGTTGTTTCCTTTCATTCTCCCAGCGGGAAAGAAAGGCAAGTACTCCGCTGATGCCTGTACAGCGCTCAATGATCTCCGAGGTCCTGAAGCCCCATGAGCGCGCTGCCATCAGGTTGTCAAAATGATTATCAGCCGGAAGATGCTCACCAAGAAGATTATAGAGGAAGCATTCTAGCGGGCGTGAGGCAACAATTTTAGGGTCAAGAAGCTTAATGGTACCGGCGGCTGCATTTCGGGGGTTTGCAAAGGGTGCTTCACCTCTCGACAGCCGCTCTGCATTCATAGCCTCAAATTCACTCCGCGGAATATATATTTCTCCTCTGATGGTGAAGGATGAGAGGGCTCCCGGCGAGGTGATCCTTAACGGAATGCTCCTGATGGTCCTGACGTTCATGGTAACATCGTCACCCCTGGTGCCATCACCACGTGTGACAGCACTGATAAGCCTGCCTGCCTCATATGTAAGACTGATGGATACGCCGTCATACTTTAACTCACAGACATACTCAGGTTCATAACCCAGACCTTTTCGAACCCTCTCACTAAAATCAGTCACATCACTTTCACTGTAGGTGTTACCAAGAGAAAGCATTGGCCATCTATGCTGTGCCTGCCTGAATTCTTCCGTGAGGTCACTGCCTACTCTCATCGTTGGCGAATCAGGAGTGATCAATTCAGGGAAGATCTTTTCGATAGTTTCAAGCTCGCTGAGCAGTATATCAAATTCAAAGTCAGAGATAACAGGCTGATTGAGAACATAGTACCTGTGATTGTGCTCGGCTATTAATCTCCTGAGTTCACCGGCTCTCTCTCTCGCATCTGCAAGCTTCATATCAATTCTGTTTCACGTATTAATGACTAATTCCAGATTCCGGGTATTAAAGTGCCACAACTGCATCGCCCACCCTTAATCCTGTCGGCGACAACGGTGAAACCGCTTCGCTCAATAACAGGCTGCCCGCAGGAAGGGCAAATCGTATTACTGTGACCAGCACCCGGCAGGTTGCCGACATAAACATATTTCAGGCCGGCCTCGCGCGCTAGTAAGGCCGCAGTGTTAAGGATTGCGGCAGGAGTGGGAGGCAGATGCTCGAGTTTGTATTGCGGATGAAATCTGCTGAAATGCAGAGGAGTGTCAGTGAAACCATTCTCAGCAAGCCACCTGCACATCATCCTTATTTCGTCAGGCTTGTCAGTCCATCCCGGCACTACCAGGTTTGTTATCTCCAGCCAGACACCTTCATCCCTGTAGGTCTTAAGAGTGTCAAGTACAGGCTGAAGCTTTCCACCGGTCAGCTTCAGGTATGTGTTGTCATTAAATGACTTAAGATCGATGTTGGCACCGTCAATATACCGGCACAGCTCTTTCAGAGGCTCTTTGTTAATGTACCCGTTTGATACCATTATGTTCTTTACTCCCTTTTCCCTTGCTATTCCGGAGGTCTCATATACATATTCATAGAATGTCACAGGCTCAGAATAAGTATAAGAAATTGAAGAACAATTGTTTAATATGGCATTTGCAACCACCTCTGCAGGAGGCAGTATATAATTCCTGGTCTTGTCTGGTGATGTCTGTGAGATAGTCCAGTTCTGACAGTTCAGACAGGCAAAGTTGCATCCTGCCGTTGCGATGGAGAATGAAGATGATCCGGGAAGAAAGTGGTATAGTGGTTTTTTCTCAACAGGGTCAAGGTTTACGGCACATGGGTTGCCGTAAGCTAAAGTATAGAGCTTTGATTTCCTGACTATCCTGTTATGACAATCACTAAGCTCTCCCTCTTTCAGAACACATTCATTCGGACAAATACGGCATACGATACCGCGGGCGCTCTCTTCCTGGTACATTGCCAGTTTCTCTGCCGGCGCCGGTTTAAAGGAAGCCATTGGCAATACCATACCGGCCGCGACAGCCAGGGAACCCTGGTGTGCAAACGTCCGGCGGGTAATCTTACTTCCTCTGATAACCAGTGACATACAATTGTTAATAACTTGCTATAAAGCTAATGCTTAAAGAATACCGAAACAAGAGTAACAGCTATTAAAATCAACCCTCCGAGAAGAAAGCAGACATTTGATGTTCCCAGCAGGGGAACAAGAAGAGTGGCGACAATAAGATATCCTAGTGCAGCACCTGCCAGGTCAGCTGCATAAATGTCACCCGGCCCCCTGGCTGCAGCGGAGGTTGTAAGAACCATGTAAACCGCTCCTGTCAGAAAGGCGGCGACGATAGTGAATACCATCACCAGACCTGTCACCAGCCAGGGGGAGACTCTGACAATCACGGGAAGCATTAAGCCGGTTATGAAATAAACAAAGGCAAGCATCGAAGCAATAATTATAAGTGAATGGCGAGGAGTCGGATTCTTAAATGAAGCTCCGGCAGCCAGTCCGGCCATTAATAATGAAATTATCAGAGCAGTAAGGAGATAAATGCTTCCAACTGTGATCTGAAGTGTAAAAACCATTATCATTCCAAAACCGGCAAGCCCTGCTGAAGAGGCGAACATCATCAGACCTCCCCTGGGTGCAAAAACAAATGGAAAAATGACCAGTATCACCAGCAGGACAAGGGAGCTGCCGGAAATGCCCCTCTTTTCAATTGAAAGCAGGTTGCTGAACCACGATGAGACAGGCATAGCTGCACTGTTGACCCTGACAGTGGTATCAATCACGGAGATTATCTGTTCACTCTTCCTCCTGATATCATTGTCATCAATATAATCGCCATTCACATACGTATTGCTGAACGATACTTTTTCAGCCATAACAGATACAGAATCCGAAAGAGGACTGTCAGATGCGATCATATATAGCGATGATCCCGGGAAGATTATAACGTACCTGAAAAGATCATTAAGAGCATTGTAAACCGGAGACAATCCTCTCCTGTAGCTCTCCGGCGAGTAATTATACCATGGCATGGGAGTGCACATAAATACAGCGCCGGGTGTCATACGCTCTTTTACAAGTTTAAAATACTCAATTGTATAAAACCTGTTTAAAGCAAGAGTCGCAGGAGGCGGGATAAGCTGTATCACCGCATCAAATTTGTCAGTGGACCTCCTCAAATAACGTAGCGGATCAACCTTTTCAACAGTGATCTCCATTCTCCCGGAGATGGTGTCATGTGCCCCCTCCGCTGCTATTATGCCAGGGTCATGCTCCAGATAAACCAGTTCAGAGATACTGTACTTCTGCAATTCCGGAGTATGCCTCAATAAACCACCCGAGATAACCATCACCCTGCCATATTTATCCCTCTGTAAAAGAGCATAATGAACATTCTCTTCTGTGCTGATAACGTCACCGGCAAAAAAGAGTGGACGATGATCGTAAAAGACTGTTTTTTCGCCGCTGTAACTTCCTGTGGTTATGTTTCCAAACGGTGTATCAACACTACTTTCAGCCTTTATACCTCCAATGAGAAGGCTTCTGATAGCAGGATCAGGACTGAAAAGCAATACGAGTATCGCGAGTGGAATGGATAGAAGAAACAAATTTCTTTTCCTGGTATGACGCGGATATAAAAGAATGATGATCATCGTAGCTGAAGCAAGTACGATGAGCAGGTATAACTGAAAGTTCGAAATATTTAGAGTAACCGTAATCGTTGTGATGATGCCTGCAGCAACAGACCCTGCTGTTTCAATCCCAAAGCTCGTTCCGGGCCGGGTTCCGCGACTCTCAAGCATCAGTGCTGTTAACCTTATAAAGACAAATGCTGAAATGAATGAGAGCGGTGCGACACTGACTGTCAGTATGATAAATGTCTGAATGAATGAAGGTGTCTCCCCGGGACTTAGGAGAAAAAGATTCATGGCTACATAACTGGCAGGCGCCAATACCATGACAGCAAGGAAGGTCCACATGAGCCTTCCGGGCTGCGCCATCCGTGACCTGCCACCTGATACAGCTCCCGAGGCGGAGATCATCAGCCATAGCCAAAGGAACAATCCAGTCGAAGATTCGGCGCCTCCGCCAAGAATAACAGCCTCCCTCAGGAGGATAAACTGTGATGATGAGCTGGCAAAACCTGTAAGCATCAACAGCATTGCGACGGGAACAGGCACTTTACTGTCACCTTCAACCTTCAGCCCGGTGTCTGCAATCAAATCAGAAGAGTTACCAGGTTTGCCGAAATAATATTTAAAGTGCCAGGTAAGGTGAATTAATGCAGTAAATGCCATGGCAATACCGAACTCAACATGCCACTGAAGCAGCTGACCTGCAAATGGAATATTCCACTTATAGGTTATTTGCATAGCCATAAAGAGGCCAAAAAGCGCTGTCACAAGGAAAGTGCCGAGCAGTATCCAGTTCCAGAATCTTCTGTGAGCCCTGCCATCAATGAATCGTGTCGATGTAAGAAACAGGGTAAAAAGATAGATTACCAGAGTGGTCAGGCCTATGGGTCCTGCATGATACATCAGGTAATCACTTATTCACCGAAAACATAAGCTTCATAGACAAAGATCTCTGTATCCTTATCCTTCCATCCGTCCCAGCCGATGCCGGCTTTGTCACGGGCACAGTATCCCAGAAACTCGGTCACACTCCATCCTCGCTCTGAAGCTACCTGTGGCAGAAGGGTTCCGGCCCTTATACCTTTCTTAAGGTAGATGCCATGTTTCCCTATTTTGATCTCACTTATATCGGAAATCTTCCTCATGGGCCCGAGAACAGATATCTCGACATGAATCTCAGGATATTCATCTTCAGTCAGCGAAGGGAATCTCGGGTCAGAAAATGCTGCCTCTGTTGCCATCTGGCTGACAACCTCATAAAGCGGGTCAGGTGAAGTAAATCGTCCGATGCATCCCCTGAGGTTTTTATCGATAGTAAGGGTTACAAAAGCTCCGAGATTCTCCCTGAGCCGTGGTGTAAGTGCGGCCGTCGCAGGAGGTGTCGGTTTCACTCCTTTAAGTCTTGCGGAAATGGATGATCTCGCGATGCCAAGGAGCGTCTTCTGCTCACCAGCGGTAAGTGAGAACGCCACGTCAGTAGTGCTCTTCTGGATGACATTCACCTTCTCCTCGACAACAATTGAGTTATATCCGACAACCTGGTCTTTGCCTCCGTATCTGGAATCTCCTGAATTGGTGTACTCAACATTCCTGTATTTAAGTTCGCCGTGATCTTCTGTAAGATATAGCAGCACAAGACCGGCAGTCCAGCCGCACATGGCCGTTGCCAGATTTTCAGTCCCGGAAGATTCAACACTGTTTTTGGTCATGATAAACCTCTGGGGATCACCTGTCAGTATGGCATCACTCATGAGCTTGTCTGCTTTGCAGGCATCATCATAGGAGGGGTAATGTGAAAAGTCACTGCTTATTATAAATAGATTGCGTTCATTGAACCAGGGCTCAAGCCCGTCAGCAATCGACTTCAGTATAGATCTGTTCTGAGTGCCAATCAGTATTGGTACAACTTTGATGCTCTTAGTGAAATGATACTGTATGAAAGGGAGCTGAACCTCCAGTGAATGTTCAGGTCTGTGAGCATCATCGCGGGTGATGAACCAGCGGCTTCCTTTCACCAGTTCCTTGCCAATCTCTTTGTTAACCGTCACCGTTCCCAGCGGGGTAACCATATTGCCAGAAGAAAAGACAGCCGCTCCTTCAAAGGCATATCTGTGGCTTGCTCCAATGAGAAAGATGTTTTCTATTTCAGCATCGGGAGGGATCGCTGCAAAAGCGGCTGCTGCAGTATGCCCGGAATAGACATATCCGGCATGGGGTACAATAACAGCCCTTACAACAACACCAGGAGCAGGCTTTGGGCAGGAGAGGAAATAGCCGGAGAGATCACTTTTAATTTTCCCGGCCGCGGAAGGGTAGAAGCTGCCGGCAACGACAGGCTGCCTGTCTTGTCCGACTTCCTGTCCGAATATGTTCATAAGCGGAAGTATTAGTGTAAACAATATGAAACAAACCGTTTTCATAAACAGTTAATGCACCATGTAAATTTACACTAAAAAGCGGTAAAAAAGGAGGAAAAGGATTCAGATAAGAACGATATTCTCCTTAAGGGTATTCCCGTCATCATCAATGCCGTACAGCCTGATGCCTACACTGCATGAAGCATCAGCCGTAACATCCAGAATAGGGGAGAGAGCTTCCCTTACATCTTCTTCACCCATAGAGTCATATTCCTCAATGTCGAAGTATAGATGAACAAAAAGTATATGGTCAACCTTCTTTATCTTTGTTAATACCTTCAATATCTTTCCCATCCATATAACTGAGGAAGTATTGAAGTAATCAACATTGAACTTGAGATTTGTACTTTCAGCCGGATTCTTGGCATATTCGGTAGCCCACTTATAGAGAGGCTCAAAAAATGTCGATGCATTCTCAGGTAATGATTTGCCGGTGAAGCTCAGAATACCTGTGCTTGCAACAAAATGAACCTGCGGCGTTCTCGTCGTAGCTTCTAACTGAATATCTTTAAGTTTAACCATAACCTAATTCGTTCCTTCCCTGTCCTTGCAATATTGCCCCGTGCAACAATATAAAGGTAATTTGTTTTTTCCGAAAGAAATTTCGCCTTCGTCAAAAAAATATAATGAGTTATCAACTTTTTTGAACACTTGGTCCTTGCTGTGTATTATATTTTGAAAGCATGTGTATGGAAGTAAATATTATCTTTGCAGCCGTAAAATGAGAAGCATGGAGAACCTGCTGAGAAAGGGAGTGAGAGAGGCAATAAAGAACCTGTACGGAGCAGAAATTGAGGATAATCTGCTGCAGGTCCAGAAGACACGAAAGGAGTTTCCTGGAGATCTCACCCTTGTTGTTTTTCCCCTGACAAGAATAACACGTATGTCACCGGAACAGACTGCCCATGAAATTGGCGAGTTCCTCATAAAAAATATTGGTGCTGTCAGTGCATATAATGTCATAAAGGGATTTCTCAATGTTACTATTGCTCCGGAAGAATGGGCCAGCAAGCTATACCTGATCTCAGAGGTCAGTGATTACGGAGCTACACCTCCCGGCGAAAACTCTGAGACAATTGTAATTGAATATTCATCACCAAATACAAACAAGCCACTTCACCTGGGCCATATACGCAATAATCTGCTAGGATTCTCATTGTCAAGGATCTGCGAGGCAGCAGGCAACAGGGTCATCAGGACAAATATTGTCAACGACAGGGGAATTCATATCTGCAAATCAATGGTCGCCTGGAAGATGTTCGGGAATGGAGCAACACCCGAATCGGTATCCAAAAAAGGTGACCATTTCGTGGGCGATTACTATGTTCTGTTTGATAAGAAACATCGCGAACAGGCCGCAGAGCTCGAAGCCGCAGGCGCAACACCAGAAGAGGCACGTGACAATGCACCGCTTATGATTGCAGCTCGTGACATGCTTATAAGGTGGGAAGCAGGCGATGAAGAGACGGTAAAGCTCTGGCACATGATGAACTCATGGGTTTATGAGGGATTTGATGTTACATATAAGTCACTCGGCGTTGAGTTCGATAAGATATACTATGAGTCTGATACATACAAACTCGGAAAGGAGATCGTTCTGCAGGCCCTGAATGAAGAACACCTTATCAGGAGGGAAGACGGCTCTGTATGGATAGACCTCACTGCAGATAAACTCGATCATAAGCTGCTGCTTAGATCTGATGGTACAGCCGTTTATATGACGCAAGACCTCGGAACTGCAGTCATACGATATAACGACTACCATTTTGACAGGCATATCTATGTGGTTGGCAATGAACAGAACTATCATTTCCAGGTTCTTTCCCTTGCCTTATTGCGGATGGGATTCAGGTGGGCAAGCGGCCTCCATCATTTCTCCTATGGTATGGTTGAACTGCCTGAAGGAAAGATGAAATCACGCGAGGGAAAGGTGGTCGATGCTGATGATCTTATCAGCGAGATGACCGACACCGCAAGAACCATGTCACAGGAGCTCGGTAAACTGACCGGATACAGTGAAACAGAGAAAGAGAATATATACCGGCAGATAGGCCTGGCTGCACTTAAATACTTTATCCTAAAAGTTGATCCGAAGAAAAATATGACCTTTAATCCTTTGGAATCAATTGACTTTAACGGAAATACAGGTCCCTTTATCCAGTACACCTATACAAGGATCAGGTCAGTACTAAAAAAGGCAGAAGAAACTGGAATTGAATGGAGACATGGAAAAGAGAATACCATTACACCAAATCAAAAAGAGATTAATGTAATTAAACTCCTGAATGATTTCCCTGCAATGGTAACGGAGGCAGCGTCTGAGCTCAGCCCTGCACTCATTGCCAATTATTGTTATGAACTGGCAAGGGAATTTAACCAATTCTATCATGATTATTCTATCCTGGGAGAAGCAGATAATGGTTCACGCAATTTCAGGATCAGGCTCTCCGATCTTACGGGAAGAGTTATAGAAACCGGCCTCTGGCTCCTGGGCATAGAGGCGCCGGAAAGAATGTAATTACAAGATATATATTATAATATGTTTGAAAATCTCAGCGAAAGACTTGAACGATCTTTCAAACTTCTCAAGGGTGAAGGAGTAATCTCTGAAATAAACGTTTCTGAGACGCTAAAAGATGTCAGGAGGGCCCTGCTCGATGCAGATGTCAACTTCAAGATCGCCAAGCAGTTCACGGATACGGTAAAGCAGAAGGCGCTCGGACAGGATGTTCTGAAGTCAGTCAAGCCTTCCCAGATGATGATCAAGATAGTCCATGACGAGCTTGTACATCTCATGGGAGGTGAGAAGATTGATATAAACATTAAGACAAACCCGTCGGTAATCCTTATTGCAGGTCTTCAGGGAAGCGGAAAGACCACATTCAGCGGCAAGCTGGCAAAATATCTTAAGAGCAAGCGCGGGAAGAATCCGCTTCTTGTCGCCGGTGACGTGTACAGACCTGCAGCTATTGAGCAGCTGAAAATACTCGGTACACAGATAGAAGTGCCTGTTTATACCGGCGAGGAGAACCGAAATCCTGTTGAGATAGCCCGGAATGCTATTAAAGAGGCAAAAAGAAACGGAAATGACGTAGTGATAATCGATACAGCAGGTCGGCTGGCAGTTGATGAGGAGATGATGAAAGAGATAGCAGCTGTCAAGAATGCTGTCAATCCTCATGAAACCCTCTTTGTCGTCGATTCAATGACCGGCCAGGATGCGGTCAACACTGCATTTGAATTCAATGAGAGAATAGACTATGACGGAGTTGTTCTTACAAAGCTCGACGGCGATACCAGGGGTGGTGCTGCACTTTCCATCAGAGCTGTGGTCAACAAACCTGTCAAGTTCATCAGCGCAGGAGAGAAGATGGATGCCATCGACATCTTCTATCCCGAGAGGATGGCCGACAGGATACTTGGTATGGGCGATATCGTCACTCTTGTTGAGAAAGCACAGGAGCAGTATGATGAGGCTGAGGCAAGAAAACTGCAGAAGAAAATAGCAAAGGATCAGTTTGACTTTAATGACTTCATCTCCCAGATCCATCAGATAAAGAAGATGGGCAACATGAAGGACCTTATGGGGATGATCCCGGGCGTAGGTAAAGCCATAAAAAACCTCGACATTGATGACAATGCCTTTAAGGGCATCGAGGCCATCATTTCAAGCATGACTCCGGCAGAGAGGACAAACCCGATGCTGCTCAACGGCAGCCGAAGGAAAAGAATTGCCGACGGGAGCGGAACTACAGTGATGGAGGTTAACAGGCTGCTGAAACAGTTTGACGAGACACGAAAGATAATGAAGATGGTTGCCAAGGGAGGAGACCTCTCCAAACTGGCCCCTAAAAGATAACTGACAACTGACAACTGACAACCGATAACCGATAACCGATAACCGATAACCGATATAGCATGTACCAGCTCATCGACGGAAAAAAAACTGCTGCAGAGATCAAGTCTGAAATAGCTGTGGTTGTAAACAGCATGAAGGAAAGAGGCGTGCGTGTGCCGCACCTGGCAGCGATACTTGTGGGTAATGACGGAGGCAGTGAGACCTACGTAACCCACAAGGTGAAAGACTGCGAAGAGGTGGGCTTCAGATCCACACTTATTCGTTTTGACTCCTCTGTCAGTGAAGAGACACTGCTTGCAAAAGTAGAGGAGGTCAATAATGATCACGAAATAGACGGACTAATTGTTCAGTTGCCCCTGCCCGGCCATATCTCAGAGGAAAAAGTGATTGAGAACATTTCACCTCTGAAGGACGTTGACGGATTTCATCCGGTAAATCTGGGCAGGATGACAGCCGGACTGCCCACTTTTGTTTCAGCTACTCCAGCAGGCATTGTTGAACTCCTCAGGAGATACAACATTCCGCTTAAGGGAGCCGATTGCGTGGTGGTAGGCAGAAGCAACATTGTAGGAAGACCCGTTAGCATCCTTCTGTCACAGAAGGGTATAGACGCTACTGTTACCGTAGTACACAGTCGTACAAAAGAGATAGGAGCAGTACTGAGAAGAGCGGATATTATAATTGCCGCCATCGGTTCACCGGGCTTCGTCAAAGCAGATATGGTAAAAGAGGGCGCTGTCATCATTGACGTGGGAACAACTCGTGTTGATGCCCCTGGAACAAAGGCAGGATGGAGACTTAAGGGTGATGTTGACTTTGAAAATGTGGCTCCGAAATGCTCCTACATTACTCCGGTACCAGGCGGAGTCGGGCCAATGACAAGGGTGTCACTGCTTCTGAACACAATGAAGGCCTGCAAAAGATAAATACTCCTTGTTGACCCGGAGGAATGAAAAAACCGGGCCAGAAGGCCCGGTTCAGAAGGTAGAATTTAGGTTAATTCTAGGGTAATATTGGGTTTGAGGGTAAATTCCTGATAACAATTGTAAGATGAAAAGTAAGCTCCGAAGGTTGCGTCGCCGGGAAAATATTTTACAATGGCCTGTCTATCATGTTTATAAAAATCAGGCCATGTTGATAATTGATGACCATTAAATCTCCTTGTGTGAGATTATCTATTACATTTGCGCAATATTGTGGGGAGAATGGAAGAAGAGAAATACGGATTTGTTCATGACAGCGAGGTTGAAGAGGTTATTCTCCGGTTTGAAAAGATGCGGCAGAATAACGAGTCGTGCTATTTCGATGTAAATGAGTTTGAGGCAATTATTGATTATTACCTTGAAGGAAATAATCCCCTGAATGCGTTTGAGGCAACCTCATTTGCATGTGAGCTGCATCCTCAGTCAGTTCCAATACAGATACGGAAGGCAAGGGTACTACTTGAGAAGGGGAGAGCAACAGAAGCGCTTGCCATAGCAAGCAGGCTTGAGAATATCGAGCCTGGCAATTATGATATATATGTCTGCAAGGGAACAGCATTGGCAATGCTCGGTAACATATCTGCTGCAAAGAAGGTGTTCAATAAGGCACTTTCGTCAGACTCCGAAGAGCAGGAGACGATTCTTTACAGCATCACCTCAGTGCTGCAGAATCTCAACTATCATGACCAGATGATACCCTATCTGCATATGCTTGCAGAACTGGAACCTGACTTTGCAGCTCATATCTATGACCTGGCCTATGCCTACGAGAAGAAAGGCGACTACAAAAACAGTATAAAACACTATACCAGGTACCTCGATGAAGAGCCCTACTCTGACAGTGCCTGGTACAATCTTGGTATTATATACAACAAGACAGGCGATTACCACAGGGCACTGGAAGCCTATGACTATGCGCTCGCACTTAACCCCGTAAACACATTCGCCCTGTTCAACAAAGCCAACATTCTCAGTAACCTTGAGAGATACAAGGAGGCAATGGAGGTTTACAGGGAATTTGTTGAGGAAGAGCCTGAAAGCCTTGAAGGACTTACATATCTGGCTGAGTGTTATGACAAGACTGGGAATGAGGAGATGGCACGTAAATACTACTATGAAGCCATTGAACTTACACCTGACTTTCCTGATCCATGGTACGGACTGGGACTGCTGTCGCTTACACGAGACAAGGCCACAGAGGCTCTTGCCTCTCTCAGGAAGGCAGTCCAGCTTGACCCAAACAATCCTGATTACTGGTTCACCCTGGGCAAGGCATACCTGATGCTTGGAAGCTACAAAAAGGCCATCAAATGCCTGAGAGAGACTCTAAGAATCGATGGTTATTATGATGAGGCATGGATAGAGATAGGAGTGATCGTTAATTTGACGGGCACTCACAACACGGCAATACGCCTTCTGGAAAAAGCAAAACAGGTGAGCCGTGACTTGCCGGGATTATATTTTCTGCTGGCATCAGCCTACCTTCATTCAGGAAGTACAAAGTCAGCATTAAAGGCACTCGGGGAGGCCTCCAGGCTGGACCCGGATCTATTTGACGATTACTCTATGCTTCTGCCGGCAGAGTTGATGACACCGGGAATGAAGCGACTGTTCAGCAAAAAAAGCAATAGAAGATGAAAAAAGCAGCTCAAAGGCTCACTTTCCTGCCAGAAAGACCAGCCAAGCCCAGGAATGAGGGCCTTACGATGGTTATGGATAAAGGACTGAGCCTCAGGGAAGCCGAAGATCTTGCAGCCGTTGGAAGCGAATATGTCGACTTCGTGAAGCTTGGTTTCGGCACCTCCGTGATAACACCTGATGTCGAGAAAAAAATTAAAGTTTACCATAAGGCCGGTATGACCGTCTACCTTGGCGGAACATTGTTCGAAGCATTTATCATCAGGGGAATGTTTGAAGAATATATTGATCTCTTAAAGGAATACGGAATCAGAATGGCCGAAATATCAGACGGCTCGTTTGAGTTTGAACACAACGAAAAACTTGAGTACATAAGGAAACTGTCAAAGGAGTTCACCGTAATCTCAGAGGTTGGTTCCAAAAAGAAAGATATCGTTTATACGCCTGAACAGTGGGTGGAGATGATGAAATCAGAGCTTGAGGCAGGCTCGGTTAAAGTGATAGCTGAAGCACGCGAGTCAGGAACTATCGGCATATATAATGACGACGGATCGGTGAACATGGAACTCATTAAGACCATATCCTCCCGAATAGGCTTCAATAATGTCCTGTGGGAGGCACCCCTTAAATCGCAGCAGGCTTGGTTCATTCTTAATTTCGGGGCAAATGTGAACCTCGGAAATATTGAACCAAGAGAGATTATTGCACTGGAATCGCTCCGGCTCGGACTGAGAGGTGATACATTCTTCAACTTCCTCCCGGCAGACATGAAATGAGGCTCTTCGGAATAATAGGAAACCCTCTCGGCCACTCATTTTCTCAACACTATTTTACAGCAAAGTTCATCAGGGAAAACCTGAAAGAACATAGTTACCGTAAATTTGAACTGACCTCCATCGACCAATTGCCTGAACTGCTCGAAAGAGAAAGTGATCTCTGCGGATTCAACGTTACAATTCCTTACAAAGTACAGATTTTCAGGTATCTTGATAATATTGATCCTGTTGCTGAAGCTATCGGGGCAGTTAATACTGTCAGAATCATAAGAGAGAAGGGAAGTATAGTTCTTTCCGGATTTAATACTGATGCCCCTGCTTTCAGGAAGTCACTTCTGCTAAACCTTGATAAGACGCCGGAATACGGTCTGGTACTCGGTACCGGAGGAGCATCGAAAAGCGTGACATATATTCTCAGGGAGCTTGGCATAAAACCTGTTCCGGTATCAAGAAATCATGTTGATGGAGGATATCCCTATGATGATCTGCCTGGTGATGTCGTAAGTGGTGCCGGGTTGGTGATCAACACAACACCTGTAGGCATGTCTCCGCATATAGATAATTCACCTGCAATTGATTATAGCTTATTACATGAAGGACAACTTCTTTTTGATCTTATCTATAATCCGCCTGTGACACAGTTTCTTGCCAGGGGATCGGAGCGAGGCTGCCATATCCTGAACGGTGAAGAGATGTTTCAATTCCAGGCAGAAATGGCCTGGGGTATATGGAACAGCGAAGTCAGGTAAAGAGTGTCTCCGGGTAATCTATCCCAATAAGTGATAGTCCGTGCGCAGGAGCAGACTGCCCGGCCAGTCCGCGATCGCGCCCGTTAAGTATCTCTTCAAAATCCTTTATTGACAGCTTTCCCCGCCCCAGAGGTATAAGCGTTCCCACTATCGCCCTGACCATGTTCCTTAGGAAACGGTCTGCACTGATAGTGAACAATATCCTTCCCGGCTCCTCGGTCCATTGAGCGAATGTGACCCTGCAGGTGTTGTTCTTATTGCCTCCGTGAAGCCTGCAGAAGCTGGTGAAGTCGCTGTGCTTCAGCAGTATTGCTGATGCTTCATTCATCATGGCAGTATCGAGCTTCCAGTATAACAGCCAGGCTGTTTCAGCCACAAAAGGATCCTTTACCGTTGTTATCGTGTACCTGTATGTCCTTGAAACAGCATCAAATCGGGCATTGGCATCATGCTTCACCCTGACGATTCTGGTTACTGCCACATCATCCGGGAGAAGGCTGTTGAGACTGTATATCAGCTGTTGGTCGGAATCAATTTCTTTCCTGACAGAATCAAAATGAGCACAGAAGAATGATGCGTGAACACCCGTGTCAGTCCTGCCCGCCCCGGTGACATTAATCTGTTCACTCAGGATAGTAGACAAAGCCTTATTAATAACACCCTGAACAGTATGTTTTCCCGGCTGCAGCTGCCACCCGTTATAGGCTGTTCCCCTGTATGAGAGGAAGATGAAATACCTTGTCAATGCACTCATAAGGTAAAGATAGTTAAAGAACATTTGAGCACCTGCCGGTTTTGATTAAATTGCACAGTTTTTTGATTCAATCAGTATGAATGCCATGAAACTTAAACGAGGCTTTGCCAGTGATAATAACTCCGGGGTCCATCCTGCCGTAATGGAGGAGATAATGCGTGTCAACCATGGACATACGGTTGGCTATGGATCCGATCCCTTCACAGAAAAGGCAATTGAGATGCTCAGGAAGGAACTTGGTGAGTTAAGCGAGATCAGTTTTGTCTTTACAGGTACCGCAGCCAACGTGCTTGGCATTGCAGGAGTCACGCGCTCCTGGAACTCGGTAATAACTGCTTCCACCGCCCATATAGAGGAGGATGAGTGCGGTGCACCCGAGAAATTCACAGGCTGCAAGGTGCTGACCGTTGATACACCTGATGGCAAGCTGAGAGCTGATCTTCTGAAACGGCATATGCACGGGTTCGGTTTTGAACATCACAGCCAGCCGGCTGTCATCTCGATCTCACAGTCAACCGAAATGGGAACAGTATACAGTGTGAATGAGATACGTGATCTGGCCGATTTCGCCCATGATAATAAAATGCTTCTTCACATGGATGGTGCCCGCCTGGCGAATGCTGCCATAAGCCTTGGTCTGCCTTTCAGGGCCTTTACTACAGACGCCGGTGTCGATGTCTTATCATTCGGTGGTACCAAGAATGGAATGATGTACGGAGAGGCGGTATGTTTTCTTAAGCCCGGACTGGCAGAGGGATTCAAGTATCTGCGTAAACAGGGCATGCAGCTCGCCTCAAAGATGCGCTTTATCGCTGCACAGTATATAGCTTATCTTAGTGATGATCTCTGGAAAGAGTGCGCAAAACATTCCAACCTGATGGCACAGGAAATGGAGAAACGTATCAGACTGATAAAGGGAGTGACTATAACCCAGAAAGTTCAGTCTAACGGGATATTCGTTATTATGCCGCAGGCTGTTGCTGACCGTCTGAGCAGAGAGTACTTCTTTTACCCATGGAATATGGAGCTGTCGGAGTACCGACTAATGACAAGCTGGGATACTACTTCAGATGATATTATACAATTTGCAGATCGCCTGAAGCTTATGATGTCAGAACATATATAGGTAATTATTCGTACTGGTCAGCAGTCTCTGTCTGCCCGTAAGTCCAGTACTGAACAGAAGTATCACCTTCCAGCTGTCTCCAGTAGGCAGGCGTGACAACCATCCCATCCTGTTTCAGAAGGGTTCTTTCATAAATGGCATAGACCGGATTGAATACAATGTCTGTCACCCCGATTGTATAAAGAACTTCGTCTGTCCCCTCAGCCGGAGCCTCCTCCTTTATCTTCACTTCCAGCCTGTTAAATGACAGGAGGTCACGAAGGAACTCCATTCTGTGACGACTGGTCCCGGTCTCAATAATTGTACAGCGTATACCGTCGATTTCTCCCGTCTGGTGCTTGGCAGTTGTAAGTGATGTCATAACCTGGTGTATTATATACCGTAGCTTAAATTTCTTATCATCTCAAAAATGCTGCTTGCGAAGCCTGTGACAATAATACCGGCCAGACATATGGCAAGACCCAGCTTTGACATAGAATCGCTCTTAAACGGCTCGATTGGGGCCTCATTCCGGTTAATGAACATGGCCTTGACTACCAGAAGGTAATAGTAGAGCGCAATGATAGTATTAAGAACCGCTATTGTAACCAGGACATAGTAACCTTTTTCGGCAGCAGCGACAAAGAGGAAGAACTTACCGAAGAAGCCGGCCACCGGAGGTATGCCCGCCAGTGAAAACATCGCCAGCATCATTGCAATGCTGAGACCGGGATTGGTGCGATAGAGGCCGTCATAATCATCCATGCTCTCTCTGCCAGTCTTTTCGGCAATTACACTAACCACACCGAATGCTGCAAGGTTGGAGAATATATACACAAGTGCATAATAGATTACAGTCGTCATGCCAAGCTGGTTGCCGCCAATAAAACCAAGGAGGAAAAAGCCCGCCTGTGCAATTGACGAGAAGGCAAGGAATCGTTTCATGTTCTTCTGCCTCAGCGCAAAGAGGTTACCAATGGTTATCGTAAGAACAGCAATAACCCATATTGTCTTTTCCCAGGTGGCAATGATAATTGGAAAAACGGTAAAAAGAATGATTATAAAAATGAATGCAGCAGCACCTTTGCTTATCACCGAGAGGTACGAGGCAACATTCACAGGCGCTCCTTCATACACATCGGCAGTCCACAGATGGAATGGCACGAGCGACATCTTGAAAGCCATCCCCGAAAAGAAGAAAATAAAGCCCAGGATAACCAAAGGCATATCCCTGACCGCAGCGGCTACTTCAGAGAAATAGAGTGAGCCTGTTGTACCATAGATCATTGATAGTCCAAAAAGAAGTATTCCGGAAGAGAGGGCTGAGGAGAGAATAAGCTTTATCCCTGCTTCTGCCGATCTGTTCCTGAATCTCTCATAAGCGGCCAATGCAGCCAGCGGGATAGTTGCCAGCTCTATGCCGATGTAAAACATCAGGAAGTGACCTGCGGAAATCATGAAGTTCATCCCTATAAGAGTGGTCATGAGGAGCATGAAGTATTCATGGATCCTGTCCCTGTTCTCAGCCCTTCCCAACCATGAATATGACTGGATAAATACAATCAGGGTACCTATGTTAAGAATATTCTTCATCAGCGAAGTAGTGCGGGTAGCCCTGAACATATCTCCGAATATGCTTCCCTCAGGCAGTGGAAGAAAACCGACAACCGTCACAATCGCAAAAATGATTACTGCCAGTATTCTGACACGCTCTTTCTTTTCCTCTCCTGTGAAAACCTCTGTCAGGAGTATGACCAGAAAGGCAAGTGTAAGCAACAATTCATGGCGCATTACTGTAAAATTCTCAAGACTCATTTTGTTGCAGGTTAATTTATATTCCTGTTATGCAATTACTTACAATAGTTTATCTACAATTGGCATTACGCTTTCACGGATGATGTCAGAAAGGTGCAAAGGAGCCATCCCGATATAGATAATGCCGGCCAGCAGGCTGACGATAGAGAGCTTCTCATACCACTTTGCATCGTCAAGGAGATCAAAATGATGATCACGTATCGATCCAAGCAGGAGTATAGCTATAACTCTGAGAATATATACAGCTGTTATAACTATCGAGGATACTGCAATGATTGTTGCAACCCTTCGGAAAGTGTCAGGGTGTTCAAAGGCTCCGAAGAAGATATTCATTTCTGCAACGAATCCGCTGAGACCGGGAAGCCCGAGGGAGGCAAGGCCTGCAATGACGTAAGCCACACCCAGGAACGGAATAACCTTCATCAGCCCGCCCATCTCATTTATCATCCTGGTGTGCGTTCTACCGTAGATCATTCCGATGAGGGCAAAGAAGAGGGCAGTCATCAGTCCGTGTGAGATCATCTGTATTACAGCCCCTGTCATTGCTGTACGGTTCATCATCAGGACTGCGAAAAGGACCATTCCGCAATGACTCACCGAGGAATATGCATTGATGTATTTCAGGTCTTTCTGCACGATGGCGCCAAAAGCGCCGTAGACAACACTGATGGTTGTCAGTATGATAAAGATCCAGGCCATCTCATTGGCAGCCTCGGGCATAAGAAACATTGCCACCCTGAATGCACCATAACCTCCCAGTTTCATTAATACACCTGCATGCAGCATCGATACTGCAGTGGGAGCCGAAGAGTGGCCGTCAGGTGACCAGGTATGAAGAGGAAAGAGGGCGCCGAGAACACCAAAACCGACGAAGGTGAAGGGGAAGAACCATCTCTGGGCCTCTATCGGAATAGTGATTTTGGATATCTCTATGATATTGAATGTCAATTCACCGCCATCGGGAGCCGAGTTAAAGTAGATGCCAAACAGCCCTACCATCAGCAGAGCTGATCCTCCCATCAGCATCAGCGTAAGTTTCATGGCTGCGTACTCCTTCGGACCGCTTCCCCATATGCCGATAAGGATGTACATCGGGATGACGGCAAGTTCGTAGAAGAGGAACATGGTGAAGAGGTCGAGCGAGATAAAGAAGCCGAACACTCCCGTTGCCAGCAGGATCAGCGATATGAAGAACTCTTTCCTCAGATCATCCATTTCCCACGATGCAAAGATGCCTGCGAAGACCACGACCGAGGTAAGGGCAATCATTGCAACCGAGATGCCATCAACCCCGACGGTATAGTAAATATTCAGGCTCCTGAACCATTCATAACTGCTTATCATTACCATCTCATCGGTTACGCCGGCGTTGCGCAGCGCTACGTAGCTGTAGACGATGACTGCAGATACGATAAGCTGTATGCCCATACCGAATGCAGAAACAATCTTTGCCTGCCGTGCATCCTTCACAAACAATATGCCTGTGATGGTTAGCAGCGGAATTATTACAAGCCATGTTAATATACTCATGATCAGATATTTTTCAGTGAATGATCGTTGTTATAGTATATAAATGAATAATAATGCCAGTGCAACTGCACCGGTCACAAATACATATCCGTACTTCTGCAACTGTCCTGACTGGAAGCCCTTTATCATTGAAGATACTGACTGTGTTACCCATGCAATGCCGTCCATTGTGCCGTCAACAATATGCCTGTCAAACCAAGCCACCGGATGTGATATGTGCTTGAAGATGATCTTCTTGGTCACGAAAATATACATCTCGTCAAAGTAGAACTTATTGTAGGCCCACCTGTAGCTTAACCTGAAGGTTGAGGCGATCTTGTCGGGAAGGGCATTCTCTTTCCTGTACATTACCCATGCAACGGTAATACCTGCAAGACCAATGAGTATGGAAGGAATAGCTATGCTCCACTCGATATGCGACTCGAAGGGAACACCGTCGGAAGTGACAAGCTTGCTGAAAGGCAGAAAGCCTGCAAATACCGATCCGAAAGCCAGTATGATCAGGGGCACCGTCATCACCGCCGGAGACTCATGCGGAGTGTGGTGATAATGCCTGTCAACGCCATGGAATATGGAGAAATAGAGTCTGAACATATAGAATGCCGTCAGGCCTGCAACAGCATATTCAATGGCAAATAGAATCTTGTCATGGTGGAAGGCGGCCGTAAGTATCTCATCCTTGCTGAAGAAGCCCGAAAGAGGGGGCAGTCCGGCAATGGTGAGACAGGCAATGAGGAATGTAATATGGGTCACCGGGAGGTATTTTCTCAGGCTTCCCATATCTGTCATGTAATTGCTGTGAACGGCATGAATGACTGATCCGGCTCCAAGGAAAAGGAGGGCCTTGAACATGGCATGGTTGAAGAGATGCCAGTTTGATGCCATGAAGCCAAGGCCATCATGATCGCCATAACCTGAGACACCGAGACTGAAGATCATATAGCCTATCTGCGATATCGTGGAGTAAGCCAGGACACGCTTGATATCTGTCTGGGTGGTGGCAATTATTGCTGCAAGCAATGAAGACAATGCTCCAACCCATGCTATTATATGAAGAGCTTCCGGAGCAGTGAAGTAATACACCGGGAAGAGTCTGGCCACAAGGTAAACACCTGCAACTACCATAGTCGCGGCATGGATGAGTGCTGATACCGGTGTCGGACCCTCCATGGCATCAGGAAGCCAGATATGAAGAGGGAACATGGCAGATTTACCTGCACCGCCGATAAATATCAGCAGCATAGACCATGTCATCAGCGACATGCCCAGGAAAAGCGCCCCGCCGGTGCTGGTAATTGCCGGACCGTCAAGCGCTGTAAGAGAGACAAAATCAAATGTTTTTGTTGTAAATGAGAGGAGCAGGATACCGACAAGGAATCCCATATCGGCAAATCTCGTTACTATGAAGGCTTTCTTCGAAGCTGCAACAGCACTCGGCCTGTCATAATAGAACCCTATGAGCAGGTATGAAGATACCCCAACAAGCTCCCAGAATATGTACATCTGGAAAATATTTGTCGCCAGCACCAGTCCGAGCATTGCAAAAGAGAAGAGTGACAGAAACGCGTAATAACGCTCGAATCCCTTCTCACCCTTCATGTATCCCAGGCTGTATATATGCACCATTAAAGAAACTGTGCTGATTACAACAAGCATCATAACCGAAATGGGATCAATAAGGATGCCCATATCAATATGAAGATGATCTGTGAGGTTCAGCCAGACACTGTTAAAGGGAATAATTTTCTGGTATACGCCATCTGCCAGCCCGCCGCCTGTGAAGTAGCTGATTGCTGCTGTATAGGAGAGGGCAGTGATGACTGCCAGTGATGCCGTACCGGTCAATCCCGCCATCCTGCCCTTTATCTTCATGCCGAAGAGCCCAAGTATCACAAAGGTGACCAGCGGTAAGATCAAAATCCATAAAGTATATCCGAAATCTGCCATTTATCTTCTCCTTTATCAGTATTTTAATGAATTTACATCCTCAACATTGATCGTTGTGAATCTCCTGTAGATGTTGATTATTATCGCAATTGCAACCGCTGCCTCTGCTGCAGCAACAGCTATCACAAAGAGACTGAAAAAATGACCATCAAGTTTTCCGGGGAACAGGTACCTGTTGAAGGCCAGAAAATTGATATTTACAGAGTTAAGTATCAGTTCAACGGACATCAGGATTGTTATGAGGTTTCTTCGTGTGAGGAAGCCATATACTCCGATAAAGAACATTGCCGATGCCAGTATAAGATAATACTCCAATGGGATGCCTTGATTCATGTCAGTCAGTGATTATTTGTTACTTTTTTCTTCTTTAACCGGGCTGCCTTTCTTGGCGATAACAATAGCACCTATCATTGCAGCAACAAGCAGCACTGATATTAATTCGAAGGGCAGGACATAACCGTCTGCACCGGTATTCAGGAGGCTTTTACCGATCACCTCCATGTTAACTTCCAATGCTGCAGCAGTGTCTGCCTCGAATGTATGTTTCAGGATAGTTGTGGCAACTACAATAAACCCTGCGAGGGCAGCAAGGGCAGAGAAAATGGTCTTCTTAAGTTCAACCACCTCAAATTTGTGGTCGAGCTGGCTGGTAAGCAGGATTGAGAATATTATAAGGACAACAATACCTCCCGCATAAAGGGTAAGCTGTACGGCAGCCAGGAACTGGTAGTTCAAGATGAAATAGAGTCCGGCAGTCGCAATAAGCACCATCAGAAGCGACACCGCCGCCCTCAGTATCTTGCGGCTTGTAACCGTAAAGATTGAGAAAACGACGATCACAATCGCGAAAATCACGAACATTATCTGTTTTCCTTCCATTATTCTACTCCTTTCATAAGTTTTGACCCCGGCTGATTAAGTACTTTTGTGAGCTTCGTGCGGTCAAAGACAGCATGCTCAAACTCCTGCGAGAAGGCCAGTGCCTGCGAAGGGCAGGTCTTTACGCAAAGGCCGCAGAAGGTACACATCCCGAGATGGTATATGTGTTTGTCTATTATCCTTTTCTTCTTGCCCTCTTCAGTGACCTCCGTTGCCGAAATGACCTCAATTGTGCCATTGGGGCAATTTATTTCGCATATTCCGCAGCCTGTGCACTTGTGCTCGTTCTTTTCATTGTGCGGCATAACCACCTCACCTTTGAACCGTTCGAACATTACCAGCGTATCCCTGTTGTCAGGATACTGTTGTGTCAGGGTTGTGCCTGGCTTAATGAAATAGCCACCGGTCACCGACATGCCAACAAGAAGTGATTTAATCCCGTTGTATATGCCTTTAAAATATTCTATTACACTTTTCATCTCTTTCCTTGAACTCAGTTATTCCTGTTCTACCAGTGCCATCCCAGAAGAACGATCAGAGCCATAATTAGTACGTTAATGATATTTATCGGAAGGAAATACTTCCATTCCAGGGTTAGAAGCTGGTCTATCCTGAGCCTGGGGAAGGTCCACTTAAACCACATTATCAGGAATATAAGTGCACCGGTCTTGCCAAGGAACCAGATAAAGGGAGGGATAAGGTTCATCACCTTGTTAAATCCTTCCCACCCGTAAACATTGAAAGGCATCCAGCCTCCGAAGAATACTGTTGTAGCTATGGCTGCAACAATGAACATGTTTATATATTCCGCCAGGAAAAAGAATGCGAATCTGATTCCTGAGTACTCGGTATGAAACCCTGCAGTTAGTTCCGATTCTGCCTCAGCCAGATCGAACGGCCCCCTGTTGGTCTCAGCAGTGCTGGCGACAATGAAAATGACGAAGGCTATTAATGCCGGTATGTGACCCCTGAAGATAAACCATCCGTACTGCTGTGCCTGAACAATCTCTGAGAGCTGCATCGTGCCTGCCAGGACAACAATGGTAACAAGTGACATGCCTACAGACAGTTCATAGCTCACTATCTGGGCCCCGCTGCGCATCGCGCCGATGAGTGAGTATTTGTTATTGCTTGCCCAACCGGCCAGGAGAACACCTACCACACCCATTGATGAAACAGCCATCAGGTAAAAGACACCTATATTCAGGTCTATAGCATGAAGACCTTTGGCAAAGGGCAACGCTCCCATAGCCATGAATGAAGCGATGATAACGATATAAGGGGCAAGGCTGAAAAGTATCTTATCAGCATTTTTTATCGGTACAAGTTCCACAAAGAGAAGCTTGACAAGGTCTGCAATAGTCTGAAATATGCCGCCCGGGCCGACCCTGTTGGGCCCCAACCTGTTCTGCATCAGAGCGCATACCTTTCTCTCAGCGTAAACGAGGAACAACCCTACTATCGCGTAAAAAATAAGTATCACCACTCCGATGATCAGCATTTCAATGGCCACTGCCAGTCCGGGGCTCATGGAGGCCCTCAGGCTCTGATCAATCCAGGCAGTAAATGAACTGAAATCATATATGCTAAACTCCATATCAGGATTCTGTTTTGTAGGTTCTATCTGTCAATATCGGGTATTATCAAATCAAGTGAGCCGCCGATGGCAACCAGGTCAGCTATCTTTGATCCGCTGGCCATCAGGTTGAGAGGAGCGAGGTTCACGAAGTTGGGTGACCTGAACTTAACCCTGAAAGGATTCTTGTTGCCGTCGCTGACGATATATACGCCAAGCTCGCCGCGTGCAGTCTCAACACTCTGAAAATACTCTCCCTCAGGTAACTTGATGACAGGCTTCATCTTTGCCGTATATGGCCCTTCGGGTATGTTGTCAATCAGCTGGTCTATGATGTTCATTGACTCTCTCATCTCCTCCATCCTGGCCAGGTAACGGTGGAATACATCTCCTTCAGTGTAGAGTATCTCCCTGAATGTAACCTTATCATAGGCGCTGTAGGGGTTGTGCTTCCTGATGTCACATGAGAAGCCTGAGGCACGGCCTGTGGGCCCTGTCAGCCCCCATGCTATGGCCTGTTCCAAAGTCATAACTCCCATACCCTTTGATCGCTCCTGAAAGATCACATTGCCGGTGAGAAGATCATCATACTCATGTATCACTCCCCGGAAGTACTTCAGGAATTCCTTTACCCTGTTCTGAAAGTTAGGATGTATATCATTCATCAGGCCACCGGGTGTATTATAGCTCACTATCATCCTTCCCCCGCAACTCTCCTCAAAAATGTCGAGTATCTTTTCACGGTCTCTCAGTCCGTAAAAGAAGCAGGTAAGTCCGCCAAGGTCCATCCCGAAGGTGGCCCAGAAAAGCTGGTGCGACTGTATCCTTGTCAGCTCGCTCATGATTGTGCGGATGTATTTTACCCTCTCAGGCACCTCTATCTCCAGGGCATTCTCCACCGCCAGGCAGACAGCCTCGTTATTGATATGAGCCGACAGGTAATCCATCCTGTCAGTGAGATGTATTATCTGCTGATATGTCAGGTTTTCACACATCTTCTCGATGCCACGATGGATATAACCGATATGAGGTTCAACCCTCTGAACGATCTCACCCTTGAGGGCGACTACCAGTCGAAGCACACCGTGAGTTGAGGGATGCTGAGGCCCCATATTGATTATGTACTCCTCATTCTCAAGCCCGACCTTCTTTTCCTTCACTTCCATAACTTACTTTAAAACAATGTTTACATCGTCTTTATAATCCTTTCTGAGAGGATAGCCCCATGTGCTTTCAAGGAATAACCTTCTCAGGTCAGGATGATCATTGAATTTTATCCCCAAAAGATCGTAGACTTCACGTTCGTGAAATTCAGCACCCGGAAAGATTGAGCAAACCGAATCAATGGCCGGGTTTTCCCTGTCAGGTATCCGTGTTTTTACAACAACCATATGGTTGAATGTATAAGACCTGAGATGATAAACCACTCCCAGGTCGGTGCCGTAATCCATTCCGGTGAGGCATACGAGAATGTCAAATGAAAGGCTGGGTTCCTCTTTGAGCCTGCCCATGACCGATCTGACGTTCCCGGGGGTTACCGTCACTTCCGGAAATTGCTTGCCTTCGGCTGTAACAGCCTCGGGTACAATGGCTGTAATTGCTGCGTAGAGTTGACTCTTTTCCATCTCCTGTCAGATACTGTTATGTGATTGGCTGCGCTTCTTTCTTGATTTCATAGACTCTGTCTCTATCTTGCGCTGCAACTGAAGCATTGCGTAGAGAAGCGATTCTGGGCGGGGAGGACATCCGGGGACGAAGACATCGACCGGGATGACATGCTCCACACCCTTTACAACATTATAAGAATTGAGGTAGAAGGGGCCTCCTGATATGGCACATGCTCCCATGGCCACAACGTACTTAGGCTCGGACATCTGTTCATAAAGCCTCTGCAGGACAGGGGCCATCTTATTGGTGATGGTGCCGGCTACCACAATGACGTCTGCCTGGCGCGGACTGGCCCTGTATACCTCCATCCCGAAGCGGGCGAAGTCATGCCTGGGAGCTCCTGTGGCCATCATCTCAATACCGCAACAGCTTGTTGCAAAGGTGAGAGGCCATAATGAATTCTTCCTGCCCCAGTTTATAACACTGTCGATGGTGGCGACAAAGACATTGGCCCCACCTTCCTTCAGTTGTTCAAGGGTCTCATTGTCCCTGAACTCTTCCTTTTTCATTCCTTTTATTCCCATGTCAGAGCATGTTTTTTCCAGGCATAGGCCAGTCCCAGACCCAGAATGAGTATAAAGACAACGATTTCAATGAAGGCTACCATGCCAACCTCTTTCATGACGACTGCCCACGGAAAAAGAAAGACAATCTCCGCATCAAATATCAGGAAGAGGATTGCAAAAAGGTAATACCCGACATTGAACTGAAGCCATGTGGTCCCTTTGGTGGGTATTCCGCATTCATACGGGTCGAATTTCTGAGGGGATGTTGATCTCGGCGCAACAAGGCCGGAGAAGAGAATCACCACTCCCACAAAAATAAGCCCCACCAGAAAAAATAGAATAAGGGCTTGATTAGTCATAATTTGTTGATTATTGATATGTATTTAAATTCAGTCGCAAAGATATCAGAGCCTGATTTTAGCGGGCTAAGATATGATAATTATCACTTATGTGTGAAATTATAAACAATATGGTCGCCGGTCAGCCTGCAGGTTCCAGCAGCATGCTGTCTCCATAGCTAAGGAACCTGTATCCGGAGGTCAGTGCATGGTCATAAAGTTCTCTCCATCTGTTACCTGTGAAGGCAGCCACAAGCAGCAGCAGGGTGCTCCCGGGCTGGTGAAAATTAGTAATCATGCCATTGACTATCCTGAACCTGTAACCAGGCACAATCATAATATCCGTTGTTGCCTCCAGGGTATCAGTCCCTGCACTTTCCATCATGCCAATCAGGCATCTGATGGCACTGTCAGTATCAATGTCACTCTGCCCTGAATAAGGCTCCCACTGTGATACAGCGGCAATGGTTCCGGCTTTCAGGTTGCCCTTTGCACACTGTACACCCAGCCAGTAGATACTCTCAAGTGTACGTACTGTAGTTGTACCCACTGCAATCACTTTCCTGCCTATCAAGCCCCTCAGAATATGTTGAGAAACATAAAAATGCTCCCTGTGCATCAGGTGGTCACTGATCATCTCTGATTTTACAGGCCTGAATGTACCTGCGCTCACATGCAATGTTACCTCGGCTGTATCAAAACCCCTCTCTTTAAGCGACTTCAGAAGCGAAGGAGTGAAATGAAGTCCCGCTGTAGGTGCGGCAACTGACCCCTCGATACGCGCATAAACCGTCTGGTATGAAATGATGTCACTCTGCTCATCATCTCTTCCAAGGTAGGGGGGGATGGGCATATGGCCCATGGCCTCAAGTACCTCCCCGAATGAGATCTGCTCACCTTCCCATTCAAACCTGACCGTGAAAGTGCCCTCCTCTGATGATAGCTTTACGGCATGAAGGCTGCGGGTTACTCCATCCGCAATGAATGAGGCTGTAAGCCTTTCATTCTTCCATCTTTTAGCATTTCCTGCCAGACACTTCCAGACAACGCCTGTGGTGCTTGAGAGATTCATTGCAAAGTCATACGGATCAAGCGGTTCGAGACAGAATATCTCAATGGTTGCACCACTCTCCTTTCTGAAAAGAAGCCTTGCCCGAATTACCCTTGTGTTGTTGAAGACAAGAAGGTTGTCAGGGCTCAGAATATCAGGCAGTTCCCTGAACACCATGTCTTTAATCTCAATCCCATTCCAGCACAGCAGTTTCGAGCTGTCCCTTTCAGGAAGAGGATACCTTGCGATTCTTTCTTCGGGGAGATCATAGACGTAATCTCCAATTCTGATATTTATGTGATCGGGGGACATTCTTTCCGGATGCGCCAAAAATAACTATTTTTAAGAAAAAATCAGCAGAGATGAAACCTGGCACCGGCAGGCCCGCGGGCGACAGCAAACGGCAGTCACGAGAGGTCGATCTTCACCTGAAAAGCGGCTATAACGGCAGGGATGCCGTCGACAGACAGCTTGCACGCATAAAAGGGGAAATGGATAGCGCTCTCCGGACAGGGGTAAGGGAGATCATTTTCATTCATGGTGTGGGCAGCGGGAAACTAAAGAAAGAGTTGAGAAGAGTTATTTCAGAGCATTATCCCTCATGCAGTTATCATGATGCTCCATTTGCCAGATATGGCTATGGGGCGGCAACGGTAGTTGTAATCAGGAATTAAGAATTAAGAATTAAGAATTAAGAATTAAGAATTAAGAATTAAGAGATGGCGTATGTAAGTTATAATCCCTGGACAGGAAAGACCATGGGTACATTTCCTGAAATGGAGGACAGGGAAATTGAGGAAATTTTGACTTCTGCCAGTGAAGCATTTAAGTTATGGCGCAACGTTACTGTTCTTCGGAGATGTGAGCTTCTCATCACCCTGGCCGGTCATTTGAAGAACCGGAGAAAGGAGCTGGCTGAAATAATGGCTACCGAAATGGGCAAGCCTGTATCACAGGGTCTTGCAGAGGCAGACAAATGCGCCCTCCTTTGCAACTGGTATGCTGAAAATGCAGCCGCGATGCTGCAGCCCGATAGAAGACCGTCATCTGCACGTGAGAGTTATATATGCTATGAACCTCAGGGAATTATTCTTGGCATTATGCCCTGGAATTTTCCATTCTGGCAAGTCTTCAGGTTCATTGTCCCGGCTCTTACGGGAGGAAATGCGGCATTGCTTAAGCATGCCTCCAATGTACCCCGGTGCGCCATGGCTATTGAGGAGTTGGTCACGGCATCCGGATATCCGGAAGGACTATTCAGAGTACTCTTCCCTACACATGAACAGGTATCTTCTCTCATATCTTCACCGCTGTTAAGGGGTGTCTCCCTTACAGGGAGCAATTCTGCCGGTTCTTCAATAGCAGCCGCAGCAGGAAAAAACCTGAAGAAGGTAGTGATGGAACTGGGGGGTAGCGATCCATTCATTGTTTTTCCCGATGCATCACTGGAGAAAGCAGTAGAAGCTGCGGTAGTGTCGCGGTTCCAGAACTGCGGACAGAGCTGCATTGCGGCCAAGAGACTGATTATTCATGCTGACATCTTTGAAGATTTCAGAGAGAGACTGAAGCAGAAAGTCGTAACACTGAAGGTTGGTGACCCGCTTGACATCGCAACAGACATCGGGCCGATGGTAAATGTCAGGGCAGCCGAGGAACTGGAGAGACAGCTTGATCTGACTTTGAAGGCAGGAGCGAAACTTCTGTGCGGAGGGAGGGATCTGGCTTCAGGACCGGCAGTCTTCCTTCCGGCAGTTGTAGATCAGGTATCGGTTTCTGCCCCTCTGGCATGCGAAGAGGTGTTCGGGCCTGTTGCACCACTGTTCAGATTCATTAGTGTCTCAGAGGCCGTGAAAATGGCCAATAATACACTTTTTGGCCTCGGAGCCTCTGTATGGACATCTGATGAACGGCTTGCTCTTGATGTTGCAGGCCAGATAGATACCGGGACGGTTGCAATAAACGGTTTTGTGAAATCAGAACCCGGACTGCCTTTCGGAGGAGTGAAAGATTCTGGTTATGGCCGTGAACTAGGTGTGGAAGGTATTCATGAGTTCCTGAATATAAAAACTATAAGCATATTTTAATACCTTTATTTCGTACCTTTGCCGCATGGCAGGCCGATCCGTCGCCCCGACACCAGTGTCGGGGAGGAAAGTCCGGGCAACAAAGAGCACCATCCTTCCTAACGGGAAGATGTCCGAAAGGATATAGCAGTGTAACAGAAAATAACAGTCCCGCTATTGCGGGGAATTGGTGAAAAGGTGAGGTAAAAGCTCACCGGTCCCGGTGGTGACATCGGGAGCCGTACACCTGATGGGTTGAAAGACCATGTATACCGGTGCCTGAGGGCTGCTCGCCCGAGCCGGGGGGTAGGTCGTATGATCACGCAGGCAACTGCGGGGCAAGATAAATGACGGAACAGGTGCAATATCCTCTTGCAGGATGACGCATTGAGACAGAATCCGGCTTACAGGCCTGCCTTTGAAACAAGAATGCCACCCCACGGGGTGGCATTTCTGTTACGGATTGAGACAGGTCTCAGACCTGTCTTTACGAATATTTTGTAATTATTTTATGGTGAAGACAGAGTCTGCTATCTCCCTGTCAATCTCAACCTTGTCAAAGGTCACGCCTCCCATTTCCATTCCGTTCACCATCTGTGTGATGACCTTGGCAAATTTAACACCATTGACATCATGGTATTCTTTTATATAGCTTTCTACTTCCATCTCCTGGCCCATCTGGCTAACCTTACTTGTGGTCTTTATGGTGAGGTAGCTCTCCTTGTCTATAAAGAGGCCGGAAACATCTCCTGATTCACTGGTAAGCGTCAACTTGAAAGCAGGCTTTCCATTAACCTGTTCTTCGCCATCCAGCTTCAGTTTACCGGCACGGAAAGCATCCATGACGTTATTACGGAACATATTGTATTCCTTTACACCTGACAGCTGCTCTGCGGGAATCTCAACCGGTTCCGTCATGCCCGCAAGAGGATTGACCATATAACCCTTCTCTCCGTCATACATGGTGATGATATCCATCCCGCTATAGGTAATTATCACCTTGACCTTATCTGGTCTCTTGACACTTATGATCATGGGCATCTCTGTACCCATCTGGGTAGCCCTGCCCTCCATATAAAGGGTAGTGGCCTTCTCGAGTTTTTCTGTGCCGTTGGCATTATAATACCGGTTAACAATCTCATCAAGCGACTGGGCACTGCAGACAGATGCGACCAAAATGGCCGGTAAGAGAATAATTAATCTTTTCATAACAATTTGTTTAGTAGTTTATTATCGTGATTTATACGTAGTTTTAATTTATATTTGATTATTTCAATAAAGCTGGATTTCAATTACAGTATTTTATATTTTAAATATACCGTTATTTAAGAATTTCAGGTTCGGTATTTGTAAATTTTTTCCCATCGTGAAACCAGTTGCTTCCTTATCTCATCCTCACGCGGATTAGAGCCCGGATCATAGAAAATCTTTCCTGAAATATCATCAGGAAGGTAATTCTCTGTCACAAAATTGCCTTCAAAATCATGGGCATATTTGTATCCTTTGTGATATCCGATATCCTTCATAAGTTTTGTAGGAGCATTCCTGAGATGCAGAGGCACGGGCAGGTCTCCGTGCTCATGCACTGCTCCGATGGCATTTTCAATTGCCATGTAAGATGCATTGCTTTTGGGCGAGGTAGCAAGATAAATGGCAGTCTCTGAAAGAATTATTCTCGATTCAGGCCATCCGACCAAATTAACAGCGTTGAAGCATGACTGTGCAAGCAGAAGAGCATTGGGATTTGCCAGGCCAATATCTTCAGCAGCCAGTATAACCATCCTCCGTGCTATGAACTTTACATCTTCACCACCCTCAACCATGCGGGCCAGCCAATAGACAGCAGCATTGGGATCCGAACCCCTGAGCGACTTTATGAATGCTGAGATTATGTCAAAATGCTGCTCTCCGTTTTTATCATACAATGCAAGATTCTGCTGTACATGACTGAGAACCAGTTCATCGGTTATCAGAATATCAGTGCTGTGCTTCTCAGCCTCGAGTGCGACAGTCAGTTCAAGAGCATTGTACAACTTCCTGGCGTCGCCGCCGCTGATACGTATGAGTGCCTCATATTCATCAACCCTGACATTATAAGAAGAAAGATAGCTGTCGGTGGTGAGTGCCTTCGAAACAAGTCCTTTAAGTATCTCATCATCAAGTGCCTTAAGGATATATACCTGGCATCTCGAGAGAAGTGGTGCGATTACTTCAAAGGAAGGGTTTTCTGTCGTTGCTCCAATGAGTGTTATTATGCCCTGCTCCACCGCTCCAAGCAGCGAGTCCTGCTGTGACTTGTTAAAACGATGTATCTCATCAATGAAAAGTATCGGGTTTGGTCTCCCGAAAAACTGCTGGCCTTTTGCCTTTTCTATAGTCTCCCTGACTTCTTTGACACCGCTGTTCACAGCACTCAACTGGAAGAATGACCTGCCGAGCTGCAGTGAAACGATTCTGGCCAGTGACGTCTTGCCTACACCGGGAGGTCCCCATAATATGAAGGAGGGAACATTTCCCGACTCTATCACCTTACGGAGAACCCCATCGGGCCCTACAAGGTGGTCCTGACCAGCAAAATCATCAAGTGATTTTGGCCTGAGCCTGTCGGCAAGAGGCTGATTTGAAAACATCCGGATATCCAGCTAAAACAGGCGCAAATTATGACAATTTAACGGATCTTTGAAGCCTTGAACCCTAGTTTCTTTTGCCTGAAACTGCAACAGTCTTCTTTTTTTCTACATTTATTGACTTAAAAATTAGGATATGAGACCTCTACTTTGCTCTTTGATTATTATTTCGCTTCTCGCTGCAGGATGTGGCAATGACCTACCTGTGATTCTGACAGGGAAAGACATTGATGTAAAGGATGCCTTGGTTGTCTCTGCGCATCCGGAGGCTTCGCGGATAGGGGCCGAAGTGATGGCTGCAGGGGGTAATGCCGTTGATGCTGCAGTGGCTGTCGAGTATGCCCTGGCGGTCTGTTACCCTTCAGCAGGAAACATAGGGGGAGGGGGATTTATGGTTTTGAGGTTCGCCGACGGGACAACCGATGCCATTGATTACCGTGAGAAAGCGCCTTCAGCAGCACACCGCGACATGTACCTTGACAACAGTAGCAATGTCATCGAGGGCCTTAGCCTCGATACCCACCTTTCCGCCGGCGTTCCGGGAACCGTTGACGGAACACTCTATGCTCACTCACTCTACGGGAACCTTCCGCTTGAAAGAATAATTCAGCCTGCCATAGACCTGGCTGTCAATGGTTTTGCTCTTACAGCCGCTCAGGCAGCTTCGCTCAACGGGATGAAGGAGACCTTCATTCAGCGAAACGATCTTCCTGTGGCATTCGTCAGGGATCTTCCCTGGCAGGAGGGTGATACACTGTACCAGCCTGAGCTTGGTGAGACACTTAAAAGGATACGAGATAAAGGCAGGGCAGGCTTTTACGAGGGTGAGACCGCAGGGTTGATTATTGACGAATGTGCCAGCGGTAATGGAATAATTTCTACAGCCGACCTGAGTGAATACAGGTCAGTAAGAAGGAATCCGGTTATCATTGAATATCGCGGGTATAAAGTTATATCTATGCCGCCTCCTTCAGGCGGGGGTATACTGCTGGCACAAATACTGGCAATGACCGAGCTGACATCTGGCGCCTCAGACTCATACATGAAACCATCAACCATTCATCTGATGGTTGAAGCCGAGCGCCGGGCCTTTGCTGACAGAGCCTACTACCTGGGAGATCCCGACTTTACAGATATTCCTGTTGAAGCTCTGCTTAACAAAGAGTACCTGATGCAGAGAATTTCAGACATCAATCCCGGGAGAGCGACCCCCTCATCATCTGTCACCCGGGGCACAATCACCAGCCATGAGAGTGAGGAGACCACACACTATTCGATTGTAGACAAGGAGGGCAATGCTGTTGCCGGAACAACTACACTTAATAACAGTTATGGCACCGCCATTGTTGTGGGAGGAGCAGGCTTTATACTTAATAATCAGATGGATGACTTCTCAGTTAAGCCAGGTACTGCAAACCTTTATGGCCTGACAGGAGGGGAGGCAAACGCTGTCGGCCCCGGAAAGAGGATGCTTAGCTCCATGACCCCTACCATCGTCGAGAAGGGTGATTCACTCTTTATGGTAGTTGGCTCACCCGGCGGATCTACAATCATAACAACAGTTTTTCAGGTGGTAAGAAATGTTGTTGATTTCGGTATGAACATCTATGATGCAGTAGCAGCACCCCGGTTTCACCATCAGTGGCTGCCTGACGTGATAAGCTATGAAGAGGGAACTCTTGACAGCCTCATCATTGTTGAACTTAACAGCATGGGTCATAAACTTTCACCGCGAGGTCCAATAGGTCGTGTTGATGCAATACTGATAGGAAATGACGGACGCCGCTATGCCGGTGCTGACCCCCGCGGGGATGACACCGCCGCCGGATGGTAATGCCGACTGACAGACACATTTTTACCATTTTCGGGAAAAATATTTTCTTTAAATGAAATAAATTAATACTTTTAGCAATTAAATTCCGGGTAAAAGGAATATTTTACATTATGAACCTAATTTAGTAACAGGATATCTTCAAATTCCGTGTAACTATGAAAAAACCTCTGCTGATTACCATAATAATCCTGGTAGTTC
>JALOMO010000077.1 GCA_025455395.1 Bacteroidales bacterium | reverse complement strand
ATCTTTTAAGAGGAACTCTTAGAAGAAGGTGGAAAAACTATTATAAAAAACCTATTACCTTAGAAGTATAAACCTGTAAACTTTTTTTAGGACGATACACACGCCTCGGGGAAGGGTCGGGGATAGGGGCTCACGCCTGGGGGAAGGGTCGGGGATAGGGGCTAACCTGTTTGGAGATATGACTAAATTCACAAGAAAACTCATTTTTACAGTACAGTTAATTTTTTACCTTTGATTTCAACCACTCATTCATGTACCAATGAAAACAACCTATATCATGAAAAGACTTCCAATCCTGGTTATTGCATTTTTAGTGCTGGGTTTAAACTCCTGTAAGACAGAGCCTAAAGAGGTGCCACAGGCATCTGTCATCAATGTATCACTCACTGAAGAAGAGAAAGCCGGTGGCGTTCTGACACCGGAAATCCTGTGGAAATACGGTCGGATAGGGTCAATTGTTTTATCACCCGACGGGGCCACCGTTCTTTATACGGTCACTTATTACGACCTTCCCACCGAAGCGCGAACTACAAATATCTATTCCATGCCCTCATCCGGAGGAACAACCCTCCAGCTTACCACTGAAGGAGGGGCCGGACCACAGTGGATTGAGAATGGTGCCAAAATAGCCTTCCTCGCCGGGGGAAAGATAATGACTATGAATCCTGACGGCTCTGAAAAGAAAGAGATAACCGGGCTTGAAGATTTTGAGATACTCTCCTTCTCTCCCGCAGGAGACAGGGTCTACTTCACACGCCGCGTCAAGCTTGACCAGACGGCCAATGAGAAATACGGGTTCGAAAATGCCAAAGTACGCATCATTGACGACCTGATGTACAGGCACTGGAATTACTGGCATGATTATTCATACAGCCACCTTTTCACAGCCTCATTCGACGGTTCAGCCATCAGCAATGAGAAGGATATTATGGAAGGACAGCGTTTTGACACCCCTGACGCGCCATACTTCGACGAGGCTGACATCAGCTGGAGCCCTGATGGAAGATTTATAGCATATGCATGCAAGAGACTCACAGGCAGGGCATATACTCTGAGCACAAACACCGACATCTTTCTCTACGATGTAACATCCGGTGAAGAGAAAAACATTTCTGAAGGAAACATGGGTTATGACAAATCTCCGGTCTTTTCTCCTGACGGAAAAATGGTTGCCTGGTCAAGCATGGAGGAAGACGGTTATGAGTCTGACCTGGAACGGCTTTTCGTATATAATATCACTACCGGTGAGCACAAATGGGTATCGGAAGGATGGGATTACAATGTTGGCAATATTCAATGGAACGGTAATGAGGCCATCTGGTTCACAAGCCCTTATCGCGGTACCCAACCGGTCTTCAACATAACACTGGCTGACGGTAATATTACCAGGATCACAGAAGGTGACTATGACATAGGGCCTCTTCAGCTTCAGAACGGCGTGCTGGTGGCAGGGATGATGTCAATGGCCCGCCCGACAGAGGTGGCAAACGTCAATATGGCTTCAGGTGAATTCACCATGATAACCGATGTCAACGGCCACATATATGAGAGTATTAAGATGGGCAAGTCTGTCGAGAGATATACCAAGACAAAGGATGGCAAGGATCTGCAGAGCTGGATCATCTATCCGCCCGACTTCGATCCGGCGAAGAAATATCCTGCTTTGCTATACTGTAAGGGAGGGCCGCAGGGGCCTCTCGGACAGGGATGGAGCTACCGCTGGAACTACCAGATGATGGCCGCCAACGGCTATATCGTGGTAGCTGTCAACCGTCGCGGTAACTCAGGCTTCGGAAGCTACTGGCGTGAGCAGATCTCAGGCGACTATGGCGGTAAGAATATCCAGGATTACCTTGATGCAATCGACGATATGGCGAAGGAACCCTACGTTGACAAAGAACGCCTGGGCGCCGTAGGGGCAAGCTATGGTGGCTACTCGGTATTCTATCTTGCCGGCATGCACAACAAGAGGTTCAAAGCCTTTGTTTCACATTGTGGTGTCTACAACACAATTGCTGAATACGGTTCAACGGAAGAGTACTGGTATCCGAACAAGGACTACAGCGGTGCACCGTGGGACAAGCCGCAGCCTCCGGGATACAATAAGTTCTCGCCACATACAATGATTGACAAGTGGGATACTCCCATACTGATCATCACAGGAGCCAACGACTTCCGTATACCATATTCACAGAGTCTCGAGGCTTTCAACTCGGCTCAGCTCAGGGGTGTACCCAGCAGACTGCTCTTCTTTGAGAATGAGACACACTGGGTCACCAAGCCTCAGAACTCGGTTATCTGGCAAAAAGAGTTCTTCGGGTTCCTCGATATTTATTTGAAGTAACTCTTCAATAGTCGGCAGTTTTCAGTCTTCAGTCGGCAGGTTGTCTTCAGTTGCCAACTGTGGACTGTGGACTGCGGACTGCGGACTATTTAATAAACCTAACGCAAGCCGGGGCATTCAACGGAAGGCTCGCCACAGAGTCATCTGATGGTGTACTGCTTGCGGATACCACTGATACCAGATTTGACCGCTGGTTGGCGACAAGGATGAAGTTACCTTCAGGATCAACGGCAAAGTTACGCGGCCAATTGCCGCCGCACGACTGGTGACGGGGTGAGGAGAGTGTTCCATCAGCCTCTACATCAAATGTGACAATGCTGTTATCACCTCTGTTTGATCCATATATCTGCTTCCTGTCAGCTGAAAAGTGAATGTCTGCACAGTAGTTTTTTCCCTCAAATCCCTCAGGAAGAGTTGACAAAGTTTGTCTCAGAAGAGGCATCTCGGGAAGGATATCATAAACAGATATTGTCGAGGAGAGCTCATTGATGACATAAAGGTTACTGCATTGCTTATCGATCAGCATATGCCTGGGGCCACTGCCGGGTTCTGAAGCTATGAACGAGACTTTTCCACTGATCAGCCTTCCGGTCAGTGTATCAAGCTTCAGGATATGTATCCTGTCAAGGCCAAGGTCAGAGACATAGTAATGGCCTGTTCTGCTGTTGAAGAGAGTCATATGGGGATGTGACTTCTCACCGTAAAAGATAACATCGGTGACCTCTTCGGGTATGCCACTGTTGTTAAGCTTTACAACGGAAACGGAGCCGCTGCCGTAGTTGGCAGTTACAAGATGCTTTCTGTCGTCTGACAAAACTATATGGCATGGTCCTCCGCCTCCCTGGTTGAGAAGGCCTGTTTTCTCGAATGTTCCGGCTTCGACATCAATCCTGAGCGTGGTGATACCACCCCCAGCAGCCAGATTGAATGAGTCAACCTCATTGACAAGATAGACCAGGCCATCACTGCCGAAGGTAAAGTATGAAGGATTATCACCCACGGTGATCTCCGTTAACTTCTCTATGCTGCCGTCGTCAGTCAACCTGCATAGCAGCACATCGGCGGCGCCATTACCAGAATAGCCCGATGCTATGAATATGTTCTCCCCCATATTACATGAAGAAATAAACGCAGTCAGCACCATCATCACAAACAGTATTGGTTTTTTCATTGAATGTATTTTTTCATAAAATTATTTTGACTTTCCGCTTCCATTGGATGAAGCCATATATAGCCATTGCGAGGAAAATGATGTACTGAACTGAGACAAGCATGATGCCTCGCATGGCATACATTGCGATGCTCATGATGTTGACGAGGATCCAGAGCACCCAGTTCTCAAGCTTCAGTCGCGCACACAAAAGTGATGCGGCTATGCTCATCACCGCTATCATTGCGTCGGTAAAGATAAACGTCGCCTTCTCCGGAAAAAGGTCTGGCAGCCAGACATGAACCTTGCTCATAAGACCGCCCAGCAATATTGATCCGGCCATTACTGCCGTGACCCAAAAGACTCTCTGTTTATGGAGCAGAAGTGTCACAGGCTCTTCGCCGTTTCTGCTCTGCCTTTTCCAGTTGAACCAGCCATAAATAGCATTGAAGAAGAAAAAGAACTGCAGGATCATCGCCGAATAGAGATTCACCTGGTAGTAAAGCATGAAGAAGAGCACAGCATTCACGAGTGCAAAGATCCATGTGATGATATTAGCCCTGGCTGCATACCAGACGGCTGCAAGGCCGGTGACGACTGCAAGAAGCTCGAGGAGGCTCATACGATAGCCGGAAAGTTCGAAGAGGATGGTATCGATGTTGAACATGTCTGAAGGTCTGAAGGTCTGAGGTCTGAAGGTCTTGCAGAGATTAGTTATGCAGGTATTTGGTAGGGTTATGGAGAAAAGCCTCAACCGGAAGCACCAGAATATTATTATGCTTCATAGGTATCGAACCCCTGTACAGGAGGATCGACTTCGATTCGGGATAGTCATCCCCGAAGGCCCTGAGTCCGTTATAATCCACAGGATTTAATGTTGAAGCATTCTTAACTTCAATGGCAGCAAATACATTACTGCCATAGAGTACAAAGTCAACCTCGTTGCCAGCCAGGGATCTCCAATAATAAAGCTGCGCATCATTCAGAAAATAATCAATTATTGCACGAAGATGCTGGCCTACCAGTCCTTCAATGGCTGGTCCCGCAATCTCTGACTCGGTGTCCAGAGGGCCTCTTTGCCTCAGCCGACGGTATAGTCCGCTGTCGAACAGGAAGAACTTCGGATGAGTTGCTGTCTTACGTTTGGCTCTCCTGGCAAAAACCGGCAACCGGTAAGCCAGCAGGAGATCCTCAAGTATATCAAAATATCCGGTGACAATATTTCTTGACACCTGGCATTCACGGGCGATATTGCTGATATTCAGAACAGATCCGTGCGAAAAGCTGACTATTTCCAGAAATCTGGAGAAAGCGCCAAGATTTCGGACAAGTCCTTCTGCCTGAACCTCTTCACGAAGATATACGTCAACATATGCAGATAGGCTCTGCGCAGGATTCATGCTTCTCTCAACCACAGGTATCAATCCCGTCCTGAGGGATTTTTCCAGACTGAAATCATTTCCAAGCTCCTCTGCGATAAAAGGATGCATAATACACCTAAGGGCACGTCCTCCGAGCATATCAGCCCCACCCATCTTAAGCTTCCGCGCACTTGACCCGGTCAGAATAAATCGTATTTTTCTTTCCTCCATGAGTTTATGCACCACATCCAGAACAGAAGGAACTTTTTGAACCTCGTCTACAATCACCTGGCCTGGATTCAGGGCTGCTACACTCTTTTCCAGAGTTTCCGGAAAGGCTGAATATGTTCTGAATGTCTCAGGATCAAGAAAATCTATATATAAAACATCTTCAGTTATCAATGTCTTGACAAATGTTGACTTCCCTGTTCCCCTTGGTCCAAAAAGAAAGAATGATCCTTCAGGCACCTTTAGATGTCGAATTTTGTTGGTCATACCTGCAAATTTAGACCTATTTTGCATATTTCCCAATCATTTTTTGACCTTGCTTAGAATTATGCAGAGTTTTTTTAGCTTTATGTCGTCAGAGTATGTCACCAGCAGAACAGTACAAATCGAGATCTGAACGTTATTCCCGGGAGACCGATCGGCTTAGGAAGCTGTTGGACCGTCTGGCAATGGTACGACTGGCAGTATTTGTTGGAGGACTGGTTGTATTCGGTGCACTGTTGTCATTCTCGGTAATTGCAGCCGTGGCTACCCTGGCTGCGGCGCTCATACTGTTCGCCTGGCTGGTAATTAAATACGAAACGACGGAGAAATGCAGGAGGAGATCCCTCCACCTGGCGGAGATCAACAGCCTGGAGATGAAATGTCTCGAAGGAGACTTCTCCGGTTTTAAAACAGGCGAAGAATACACTGAAAGAGACCACCCCTATTCATATGACCTTGATATCTTCGGGAAAGCATCACTGTTTCAGTATATATGCCGTACCACAAGCAAGCCTGCATCTGACCGGCTGGCAGAGTACCTAAAACAATCTGCACCACGTGAAGAGATACCCAGGCGGCAGGAGGCTGTTGCAGAGCTGCAGACTCTGGTCGAATGGCGACAGGAGCTGATGGCCCTCGGGTACCTTAATGACGGGGTCTGTAATGATCCAGCTCAATTGATGCAGTGGCTCGGAAGCACCGATATTTTCCCAAAGAGAATCCGTGAGAAGAGAATAACCATTTTCCTCAGCATCCTGACGCTGGCAGCGGTCATAATGGTTTTTTCAGGACTGCCCGCAGTCATACTTGCCCCGGCGTTTGGCATGAACTTCATCTTCTATTTCACACGTCTTAAAAGGATTTCAAAACTGCAGGAGCAGGTGAGCCGGTCATCTGAATTGCTGAAGGCATACTCGGAGATCATAAGACTGATTGAGAACAGGGACTTTGCAGCTCCTCTGCTGCAGAACCTGCAGTCGCATTTCAAGGGAGAGATATCAGCCTCGCACCGTATCAGGGAGCTTTCAAAACTGGTAGGCAGGCTCGACTCGAGACTGAATGTGATTGTGTCAATACCGCTCAACCTTCTGTTTTTTACCGATATACATTTCTGCCTTGCACTGGAGAGATGGAAACATGTTCACTCCTCGCGTATACCCGGATGGTTTGCAGCTATGGCTGAATTCGAGGTGCTGGCCTCATTTGGCAATATGGCTTTCAACAATCCCGGGTGGACCTTTCCGGATGTGACTGAAGACTACTTTGTTTTCAGGTGCCGGGAGTTGGGCCATCCGCTTATCCCTGCCGGCAGTCGGGTCAGCAATGATTTTTCAGTTGAGGGGCCAGGTAAAGCGATTGTGATAACCGGATCGAACATGTCGGGCAAGAGTACCTTTCTGCGTACCTGTGGTGTGAATGTCGTGCTGGCCTTTGCCGGAGCACCGGTATGCGCCTCAGCATTCACAGTCTCCCTTGTCAGGGTCCATTCAAGCATGCGCATATCAGATTCGCTTGAAGAGAATATCTCATCATTCTATGCTGAGCTGCGCCGACTCAGGGCTATCATCTCAGGAGCCGAATCAGACCCGAAGGCTTTTCTACTGCTCGATGAGATACTCCGCGGGACCAACTCCGACGACAGGTATACGGGATCGGTGGCGCTGATCAAACAGCTGACGGGCTACGGTTCGGCAGCCATGGTGGCCACACATGACCTGCGTCTCGCCGGACTGGAGAAGGAACTACCGGAATCCATAGAAAACTATCATTTTGATGTAAAGGTAAGTGGCGAAGAGCTCTTCTTCGACTACAGACTCACCCCTGGCATCTGCTCAAGTTTCAATGCGTCGCTGCTGATGAAGAAGATGGGGATAAGGGTCTGAAAGTCTGTAAAGTCGAAAGTCCGTAAAGTCGAAAGTCTTATGGTCATGTAGGAGGGTAGTGGAGATCCCTGACGTTACTTATATGACGGAAGTCAGGGCGGGCCCGACCAGATAAAAATCCTGACTGATCATAGCAAACGTCAGGAGCGCCGCGGCAGGCTATCGTAATGATATGAATAAAATTATTACTTCTCCCTTCTTTCCTTTATCCACCTGCTGAAAAACGGATCGTCGAGCTCATACTTATCTGTTCTGATAACGTAGCCCCCGGTCATCAATCTTTTCAGGCTGCTAAAGACAGTACTTGATGCATTCAGGTTCCACATGCGCATGAAATCAGTTGTAAGGGGCTGCTGTTCCGATATTGAGAGTCCGAGTAATACTTTACGATCAGTACTGTTAAAACTAAGCCATATCCTTTCGTAATCCATTTCATGCATCATGACTAACTCATTTACAGCATCATCAACGGCATTTTTCGACTGTCCGCGGCCTGAAACAGCCATTTCCCATGCAGTGAATGCCAGCTGCTGCGTATAGTAAGGATGACCACGGGTAACTCCAAGAATTTCACCGGCAATTATACCAGGTTCTGCATGGATTCCGGTGAAACCGGTTTTCAGGTATTCACTGAACTCTCCCGTATCAATTTTTTTAAGATGCATAACCATGGCAAAATGATAGAATGGTGATTTTTTCCTTTGGAAAATCTCACGTATCAGACTTTCCTGTGAACCCAGAAACAGATAATTGATCATTTTGTGATGCTGCATGATAGCCCGTAACTGATTCAGCAGGTTTTCATCGAGTCGGCGTACTTCCTGAAACTCATCGAAAACAATAATTAGTTTTTTCTTCTCCGTGCTCAACTTTTCAGCCAGGTTCAGCACATCTTCCAGAATCGGAAGAGACGAGGCGCCAGGCAAGAATGAAACATCGATACTGCCGGTTACCGGATTCAGTGAAAGTTGTGGAATAATGCGGAATCTCTTCATGTGCTGCTTCAGTCTTGCTTGAGGGAAGATCCTGTAAATCCGCCTGAGCATCTGAGCAGCAAGATCAGCCGGGCTAGTCATTAACTGCATATCAAGTGCAATGACCGGCCTCCCCAGGGATGATACTGCCTTATTTATCAGGCTCGATTTACCCATGCGTCGCGGCGAGATCAACACAAGATGATTCTCACCTGATACGATGGAAGCTACCTTTTCAATCTCATTCTTACGATTTATAAAGAAAGGATCATCAACAACAGTTCCGAATTTAAAGGGGTTTTTCATCTCCAATTGCGATATTATACGTTGCGTATATTTTCGTTGCGTATATTTTCGCAAATATAATAGATTTATTCTTACATTAAGCTTTCAGGTTCACATTTTTACTGCTACGTATTTCACCTTCAGTACGTCGCTGTTGATGAGGAAGAAGGGGATCAGAGTCGGAAGGTCTGCTGTTATTTTGGTTTCTCCTCCTTAGTAAGGAGGAGTACCCTGACCGTCAGTTGACGGACAGGGGGAGGTGGTCTGTTTTGAGTGCTTTCTACACCCTGCTCTTTAGCGGGACATACCACCCCCTCCGCCATCCGGCGGAGACCCCTCCTCACTGAGGAGGGGAAATAACAACTTTGCATCACCCCTTAACCTCAACCTCAACCTCCTCGCTCCTTGCTCCCTGCTCCTTGCTCCTTTAACCTGATTATTGCTTCAACCTTCTCATCATCAGGCAGCCGGCCGTCTATCCAGTTGATGGTGACGCCGCGACGCTCCATGCCGCGGAACCATGTCATCTGCCGCTTGGCAAAACGGTGTATCTCAACTTCCAGTTTTTGTGTCATCTCCTCATAATCCATCTTATTCAACAGGTATAAAGTGACATACTTATACTCCAGCCCGTAGTAGAGAAGGTCATCCGGAGACACTCCCCCGGCAAGGAGCCGCTGCACCTCTTCAATCATGCCCCCCTCAAGCCTCTCCTTTAATCTTCTGCTGATACGTTCACGCCTCAGGTCACGGTCAACAAATATCCCAAACACCAGGGGATTCTTCACAGGAAAGGGTTTATCAGACACTGCATGTCGGGTGTAATACTCTTCTATCTCAATAGCCCTTACAGCCCGCTTGACGGTATCTATATCCGTTCTGTTATGAAGAGCCTTATATGTTACCAGGATTGATGACAGCTCCTCCAGGGTGAGGCTTGCAAGTTCAGCCCTGAGTTCCATGTTCACCGGTACCTGAATAAGTCTGTACCCGCTGACGATGCTGTCAACATACATCCCTGAACCGCCGCATACAACAGGAAAACATCCGCGTCGCTTCATGTCACTGAAAACATCAATGAAGTCACGCTGGAATTCAAAGACGTTGTAGCGGTAACCGGCATCAACGATATCAATAAGATGGACGGGTATCTTTGTGCCCTCCACGATGTAATCAGAGATGTCCTTCCCTGTTCCGATATCCATTCCGCGATAGACCTGCCTTGAGTCGGCACTTATCACCTCCCCTCCCATCCTGGCAGCAGCCAGCGCAGCAAGCCTTGTCTTACCCGCAGCAGTAGGGCCGGTAATTACAATAATATCAAAAGCAGAATTTTCCATCAGAAATTAAAGATAACTCAAAAGATGCCAGTGTAACTCAATTTTACTTATTTTTGCCGATTGTAAACGGGGTAAGGGTCATGGACTTAAGGTTTCTCTATCAGCGCACAAAACATTTTATTATCAGCCCGGTCAAGGCATGGGAAGTGGTACACCGTGAGAACAGGCCGATAAAGTATGTAAGAGGCAGTTTCTTCCTGCCGCTTATTATGCTTGTTTCGATCAGTTCCCTGTTCGGTTCACTCTTCTTCATTAACAACACCCTGAAGCCGATGTACTCGATTCTTACAGGGATTAACACCTTTCTTTTCCTTTATTTAGGAGTCTATGCCTCCGCATTCATAGTCAATGAGATAACCAGGGCTCTTGACCTGGGGCATGAGTTTCTTACAGCCTTCAAGCTTGTTGCATATTCGATGGCTCCTATCTTCCTCTCACTTACAGTAAGCAGGCTCTTCGAGTCACTCCTTTTCATCAATATCCTCGGACTGTACGGATTATATATCTTCTGGATTGGGATGGAGAAAATGATCAATCCTGCAGAACACAAGAAGCTTCCGATGCTTATTGCCACTGTCATTTCAATGATAATCATATTTGGATTGCTTCAGATTGTACTGTCACGGCTGACAGAGACTGTTTACTTTGCTCTTTTTGCGTGACAGCGGTTATGCGGACCGACACAAGCAATATTGTCATCAGGAACCGCAGGGCCTCACATGATTATGAATTCATTGAAAAGCTCATTGCCGGGATAAAGCTTACCGGGACAGAGATCAAATCAATAAGGGCCGGCAAGGCCACCCTCACTGACTCATTCTGCTCATTCAGAGATGGGGAGCTCTTTGTCACAGGAATGCATATATCAGAATACTATTGGGGCAATATCAACAACCATGACCCCCTGGGTGAACGAAAGCTCTTACTCACAAAGAAAGAACTGCACAAGTGGGAAAGAAAGGTAAATGAGACAGGTCTGACAATTATCGTCACCAAGGTCTTCATCAATCAGCGGGGGCTGGCGAAAGCTGAGATAGCTCTGGCTAGGGGCAAGAAACAGTTTGACAAACGCGAAGGACTTAAGAAAAAGGACCATGACCGTGAGATGGATCATCATCTCAAAGCCAGAAACAGGCAATAACCTGCTCCTTAGAAGTTCGGGCTGAGCAGGAACCTCGAATAGAACTGATCGATATATGCCACAGCCTCTTCAGCTGTATCAACAACCCTGAAAAGATTCATATCATCGGCAGAGATATTGTGTTCTTCATTTAACATAACATCTGTGACCCAGTCAAAGAGGCCTGACCAGTATTTTTCCCCCACAAGCACAATGGGGAAACGGCCGATCTTCTTTGTCTGAATGAGTGTAATAGCTTCGAACAGTTCATCAAAAGTCCCGAATCCTCCGGGAAGAACAATAAATCCCTGGGCATACTTCATGAACATCACCTTGCGAACGAAGAAATAATCGAAGGTGATGATCTTGTCGCGATCGATATAGGGATTGGGTTTCTGTTCGAAGGGGAGGTCAATATTTATCCCGGCTGACTTACCGTTGCCTCTTTTGGCTCCCTTGTTGGCAGCCTCCATGATTCCGGGGCCTCCGCCGGTTATCACCCCGTAGCCTTTCTGTACCAGCTGGAAAGCTATCTCCTCAGCAAGTTTATAATATTTATTATTGAAGTGTGTGCGTGCAGAACCGAAAATTGCGACACTCGGGCCTATTCTGGAGAGCTTCTCAAAACCCTCGACAAATTCGGCAATAATCTTGAATACCCGCCATGAATCCATAGTGTGTATCTCATTCCATGTCTTGGGTTCAAATGCATCCTTGATCAGATCTTTGGTCTCGTCCATAGGTTTGTGTATGTTATCTTCAAATATAGTGTTTTCTAGTGTTTCAACTCAGGCTCAAGGAATTTCGCAGTATGATTATCTTTCAGCAATATCAGTTCTTCCGGTTTACCTGCAAATATTATTTCTCCTCCTCCCCTGCCTCCCTCTCTCCCGAGATCGACGATATAATCAGCCATTTTAATAACGTCCATGTTATGCTCAATTACTATTACTGTGTTTCCCCGTGCGACAAGTCTTTCCAGGACCTCAAGCAAAACCCTGACATCATCAAAATGCAGTCCGGTTGTCGGCTCATCAAGGATATACAATGTGCGGCCCGTATCACGCCTTGCCAGCTCTGTTGCCAGCTTCACACGCTGCGACTCCCCTCCCGAGAGGGTGGTGGATGGCTGACCAAGCCTGACGTAACCCAGCCCTACGTCATGTAATGTCTTTATTTTATGATGTATAGACGGAATTCCATTAAAGAACTCAACAGCATCATCAATTGTCAATTCAAGTACATCATTAATGGATCTTCCCTTGTATTTGACCTCCAGTGTCTCCCGGTTGTAGCGTTTGCCACCGCAGTCAGGGCACATGACATACACATCCGGCAGAAAATTCATCTCAATGGTTTTAACCCCGGCTCCTTCGCACCCTTCACATCTGCCGCCATGGGTGTTGAACGAAAAACGTCCGGCGCTGAACCCTCTGACCTTTGCATCAGGTGTCATGGCATAGAGGTTACGGATATCCGTGAAGACACCAGTGTAAGTTGCCGGATTTGATCGTGGTGTTCGCCCAATGGGCGCCTGATCTACCTCTATCACCTTGTCAATATATTCAATCCCATGTATATCAGTATAGGGCAGGGGTTTTTTCCCGGCGCCATGCAGTTGTTGTGCCAGGGCAGGATGCAGAGTATGATTTATAAGTGATGATTTGCCACTTCCCGAGACACCGGTAATACAGATGAATGTACCAAGCGGGATGCTCATTGTGATGCCCTTGAGATTATTCCCCGTGGCCCCGGATATTGTAAGTATGTGACCATTGCCCTCCCTGCGCGATTGCGGAGCAGCAATCTGCATACGGCCATTGAGATATTTGGCAGTAAGCGTATCGCTTTCGAGGATATGCGCCGGTGATCCTTCTGCCACAACACTACCGCCGTGAACACCGGCACCAGGACCCATATCAATGATATGATCGGCACTTGTTATCATCTCCCTGTCATGCTCGACCACTATCACAGAGTTGCCTGCATCGCGCAGATCGCGGAGTGCAGCAATCAGCCTGCGGTTATCACGCTGGTGTAACCCGATGCTGGGTTCATCGAGTATGTAAAGTACGTTAACGAGCTTTGACCCTATCTGGGTTGCCAGCCTGATGCGCTGACTCTCACCTCCTGAAAGCGTCCTGGCCCCGCGATTAAGAGAGAGATAATCAAGCCCGACGTTAAGAAGAAAGCCAAGCCTTGATCGTATCTCCTTCAGTATTTCCGAAGCTATCTTTCGCTGTCTTTCAGACATCTCATCAGTGACAGAGTCAAGGAATAGCTTAAGTTCGGCAAGATCCATCGATGCAAGCTCACCGATGTTCCTGCTTCCGATGCGGAACCATAAGGCCTCCTGCTTCAGCCTGGTACCATTACACTCCGGGCATATGCTGTACTGAACATATTGCTCCTTCCCTTTGGTTCCGCTCTTGCGCCCGTTAACTGCCTCCTGATTGCCAACATAATTTACCACACCCTCAAAAGTCATGAAATAGTTGGATGTGACCCCAAGTGGGGTGTTTGAAAGCTTGAGCACCTCATCAGAGCCAAAGAAAATCTTGTTCAGGGCTTCGGCCGGGATCTCCTTTATAGGGGTGTCAATTGTGAAGTCGTATTTTTCGGCAAGCGCTTCTATCATCCAGAAGATCCAGATATTACGGTATTTCCCTATCGGTTCAATACCTCCTTTGCGGATACTGAGCTCAGGATCGGGCATCATCCGTGTTATATCGACCTCTGAAACTTCACCCAGTCCGTTGCAGTGAGGGCATGCTCCCTGCGGAGAGTTGAAGGAGAAGGTATGTGGAGCAGGCTCATTATAGGAGATGCCGGTCACAGGACACATCAGGTGACGACTGTAGTACCGGTGTGAATTTTCAACTGCATCAAGAACCATCATAACGCCGTCGCCCTGATCAAGGGCCAGCTTGACAGCATCATGCAGCCTCTTCTCTGTGACATGACCTGCCTGGAACTTGTCAACAACAAGTTCGATGAAATGGGACTTGTACCTGTCGAGCTTCAGTCCGGGAGTGATCTCCCTTATCTCTCCATTGATGCGGGAATGAAGGAATCCCTTTCGCCGCAACTGTTCGAAAAGCTCCTTGTAATGTCCTTTTCTTCCCTTAACAATGGGAGCGAGGATATAGATACGCTTCCCGTCATAGAGCGACGCTATCAGATCAAGTATCTGGTTATCAGTATATCTGACCATCTTCTCGCCAGAGGCATAGGAATAAGCATCTCCTGCCCTTGCATAAAGCAGCCGGAGGAAGTCATATATCTCCGTTATTGTACCAACGGTCGATCGCGGGTTCCTGTTTGTTGTCTTCTGCTCAATGGATATAACAGGGCTGAGCCCGGTAATCCTGTCAACATCTGGACGCTCCATCCCTCCTAGAAACTGACGGGCATAGGCTGAGAGGGTCTCCATATAGCGTCGCTGACCCTCGGCATATATGGTGTCAAAGGCAAGTGATGACTTCCCGCTGCCGCTGAGACCTGTTATGACAACAAGTTCATTACGAGGCACGGAAAGACTTATATTGCGCAGGTTATGAACCCTTGCGCCATAGACCCTTATCTCATCATTACGCTCTGACATAGAGCCTGCTATAATCCGGCAGCGATTCTTGCGTCTTTCACCGGAATCCTGATAATATAGTCCCGGCCCGATGTGTTTGTCAGGTACGGTTTGCGAAGCCAGGGATTGAGCAACTTCAGCATCTTATAGTTAGTGTCAAAATTTCTTGAGAACTGTTCAAAACTGGCGACGGCAGTATCAACCTTAACCTCAGTATAAGGGACCGGCTTATAATAATCTTCTGGATTAATTTCAAAACCGTACTTTCCCGGGTCTGACATGATCAGTTTCAGTGAAACAATACGGAAGACATATCTTGCTGTCTCTTCGTTGAGCAGGAGGTCATAGTAGTTGGTCTCTTTCTGAATGCCTATCTGTTCATCAAGCCCGCTGATACCATTATTATATGATGCAGCCGCTAATGTCCAGCTACCGTAACGCTCATAGGCTTTTTTGAAATAGCGGCAGGCAAAGAGGGTTGATTTCTCAAGATTGTACCTGTCATCAACCTCCTTATCTACTGTCATACCATATTCTTTGGCTGTGCCTTCCATTATCTGCCAGAAGCCAGTGGCTCCTACAGGTGAAATGGCATTTGAGAGGTCGCTCTCAGCGCAGGCCAGGTATTTGAAGTCATCAGGGATTCCCTCTTCCTTCAGGATCTTCTCAATCTCGGGGAAGAACCGACCTGCACGTTTGATAGTCAGGAGTGTTGAACCATGCCTGTAAGCAGTAGCATTAAGCTCCCTGTCAAGGCTCTCACGCGTGTCAAAGTTCACAAGCGGCATAGCCTCACCTGCAAAGGATACGTTTTCCGGAAGCGCCCAGGAAGCTGCTGAAGGGGAACTCTCCTCAATAAATGAATTATTCTGCTGATCTGCCGATACCAGCATAATAAAAACAAAGCCTGCACTCATCACCATCATTAATAACAGTGTCGCCTTCCCTAATATATGTTTCATGGTCTGATATAATTTTGAGAATGCAAAAATAACGAAATTTTTGCTTAAAGGGATGCAAACAAAGAAGAGATGTGACGGTTGTCAGAACTTGTAGAAGAAGCCTGAAAAAAGCCCGAAGGAGTAAGGTTTGTAAAGTGTCCCGGAGAGGTCGTTGAAGGGTGTAACATAGTACCTGAAAACAGGCTCGACATTAAATGTAATTCTGCCTGATATATTGTATTCCATGCCAAGACCGATCTGGCTGCTTAGGCTGTGCATATTCACACCGGCAGTATGACCAACAGGAATCACATCCGACCCTGACCTTGTATAGGCAAAGTTGTCAACGAGTAGTCCGTATGACATACCACCTGAAAAATTTAGGTCGATACTGCGGTCAATGACCTTATACCGAATTAGCAGAGGCAGTTCGAGGTATCGGAACACCTGATGAATATTGTTTCCCACTTGTGTAAGGGGATATTTTGATGGGTCGGCAATACTTCCGGCGATCATTGATTCAACCCTGTTTTTACTGTCTGCGAGGTAAAGGTCAGGATTGCCTGTCATAATAATTCCCGATGTAGTTTCCACGCTGTAGAGTTAATCGCTCTTAACGGCGTAAAAATCAG